>JBOHVR010000698.1:0-6107 GCA_050735755.1 Binatia bacterium | reverse complement strand
AGTGAATACGGCTTTGGGGCCGATCAGCCCGGATCAGATGGGAACCACTCTGATGCACGAGCACATCATCTTCAACACGCCCGGTTGGGAGTACTCGCCTGAGGCTTATCAGGCGCTCGACACCCCCAGAGTTTTTGACAAGCTCTGCAAAGACTTGATGGACCTTAAGTCGTTGGGTGGCAAAACCCTGGTGGACGTTTCGGGGATAGGAATCGGGAGAGACGTCCAGCTCTTTGCCGATCTTTCCCGGGTTACGGGCGTCAACATCGTGTGTTGTACCGGCTTTTGGGCGGAGCGCAAAATCCTGCCCTACTTCGCCGAGCGCGACATCGATTACCATACCGGCCTTTACGTTAGAGAACTAACTCAAGGTGTAGGCATAACCGACATCAAGGCAGGCATTATTAAAGTGGGTAATAGCCGTGATTCGATCACCCAATTGGAAGAGATGACATTTCGCGCGGGGGCAAGAGCTTCGAAGCAAACCGGCGCGGTGGTAACCACTCACGGGGTGCGTTGCGCCGAGCAGCAGCTAGCCATTCTTCTGGACGAAAAGGTCGACCCCACGCGCGTGATCATTGGTCATCTTGACGATCGCTCGGCGATCGATCTGGAGCGCGACAAGCGCATGGCCAAGAAAGGAGCGTGGCTGTCTTACGACCACATCGGCACCGAGGAGTGGTCCACCCAGTACTATGCAATGCCCGACGAAAAGAGAGTGGAACTGGTCGTCCATATGGTGCAGGCCGGCTTTATCGATCAGATGCTTCTTTCCAACGACACCAACGGTTGGAGCTGCGGTCTGGTCCACCGCGGCACTCCGGAACATACCTATGCGCACTTGCTCAGGCACTTCGTGCCCGGCCTTCTCAAGGCCGGAATTACGGAAAATCAGGTCCACACCCTGTTGGTTGAGAATCCGCGCAAGGTTTTACCGTTTTAATGAACCGCTATGCGCAAGTGCTTGGCGCTAGGCGTTTAAAATCGACGGAGGTTCCAAAGAAATGCGTCCTAAGGCTGAGAGTAAATTCGTTAAGGTCCGGGACCTTAATCTCCACTATCTGGATTGGCAAACTGCAACAAATGAGCGGACTCTCGTTTGCCTGCATGGCACATCGGGTAGCGCCCATCATTTTGACCATCTGGCGACTAGCCTCGTGTCTTCCTACCGTGTGATCGCGCTGGACCAGCGCGGGCACGGCGAAAGCGACAAGCCGCCGCGAGGATACGATGCCGTCACGCTTGCTGGTGACGTCGAGGCCTTCGCCGATCAAATCGGTCTGTCGGTCTTTGCCTTACTGGGCGCGTCGTTGGGTTCTCGCGTCGCCACGGTTTACACCGGAAGTCATTCCGCAAGGGTAGCGCGATTGATCCTGGTCGATTTGAGCTTTGAGATGCCCGAGACCGCCCAACAGCGGATGATTCAAGGCCACGTGACCCGTCGCCGGACGTTTGCTTCCTTTGAGAACGCTCTCGCTTACTCGCAGGCGATGCCCCAGCGCTCGCGCTGGACTCCGGAAATGCATCGAGAAGAAATTGAGCACGCCGTCGTTAAGCGGGCCGATGGCCAATGGGAATGGCGCTACAGTCTCGAGGCTGCATTGCAGAGCCTCCAGCAGGCGCGGCAAGACCTCTGGAACTATGTTGCCAAGATTCGCTGCCCTACTTTGCTAATCCGAGGACAAGAAAGCGACGTCCTTACCGTCAGTACCGCGCAACAATTTTCTCAAGTTCTCAAGGACTGCCGCTCCGTGGAAATCGAGGGTGCGGGCCACGGAGTGCCCCGAGACAATCCGCAGCGGTTCAATCAGGTGGTCGCGGAGTTCCTAACAGGCCGAGCGCAGAGCGCATAGTGCAAAGCGTTGGCCGGAAGCCGCACCAGCGGATACGAAAGATGTGTTAACTCTTCAATCACCAGCGAAAGATACCACTATGAGGAAGGCGAAAGAAAGTAGAGAAAATCTGCCGCGCTTGACTCGAAGCCATCTCTCGAAGGATCTCTAACATCGCTACCCGATGCGCAGTTTGACAGCGCGGCTGCCAATCAAGTATCGTCTCACAGTAATGTAGAAGCGTTGAGGTTTGTCCCGAAAGTTTCGTAGAACTCCCTCATAGCTCATGTTTGACAACTATTTCGAAGCCTTTCTGGCAGACAATCCTATCGGTAAAGAGATTCATTACCGCATTCGTTATCAGGTCTATTGCTCGGAAACGGGTTGGGAAAACCCGCTCGCCTTTCCCGACCAGATGGAGCAGGACTCGTTCGAGGACCATGCGGCCCACTTTATCGTACGGGCGCGCGCAACCGGTGACTGGATCGCCGCGATGCGTCTTGTTCTCGGCCCTTTAGACCACCTTCCGGTAAGCCACTTCGCTACGATCGACGAGAAACTTTTGACGAGCTTTATGGCCGGCGCCGGCGCGGAGGACCAAAAACACGCCGCGGAAGTTTCGCGGCTCTGCGTCGTCTCTTCATACCGGCGCAGAGCTTATGAGCGGACCACGCCGTTTCAGGTTCCGTGGAACCCTGAGGATGCATCGCCTCTCGCGCCGGCATCGCCAACGGAACGTCGCCGCGCTCCATGGCTGATGCTTGGCATCTTTCGTGCGGCAATCGATTACAGCGCGGAAAACGGGATTCGCTTCTGGTTTTTCTTGATCGCGGACTCACTCGCGCGCATCCTGCAAAGCCTTGGCGTCGAGCTCAAGTTGATCGGTCCCGGCACCGAACACCGGGGAATCAGACGGCCTTACGTACGCGCCCTTAAACAAGGTTCTGCCACTATCGAACGCAAGTCGCAGGACGTGTTTGAGAGCTTGACCCAGGGCGCGCATTTCCGTCTGTTTTCCGAACTCAAGAAAGACGAGTACAAAATGCCGATGGTGGGCGCGGGTTCGGCGTCGAGCTAGAGTCCATGGGAAGGGAATTCACTCCGGCACCAGAGAGCTTTTCCCGCAAGGAAGCGTTCGAGCGCAACTTCGGCCTTATCTCACCGGACGAACAAGAAAAGCTGCATCATTCGCTGGTGGTCATCCCCGGTTGCGGCGGCGTCGGCGGCCTTCATTCCCACACGCTGGCGCGCCTGGGAATCGGCCGCTTTCGCGTCACCGATCCCGACAGCTTTTCCTTCGCCAACATGAACCGCCAAATCGGGGCGACCATTGACAGCATTGGCCAAAACAAGGCTGAAGTCACTGCCGCGATGATTCGCTCGATCAACCCGGACGCGCATGTGGATATTATCGAGGGCGGGCTCACCCCCGGAAACACCAATGCTTTCGTACGCAATGCAAACCTGGTCGTCGATGGAATTGATTTTTTTGCGATTGGGCATCGCCGGCGCCTTTTTGCGGCAGCGTGGGAGGCTGGCGTTCCCGCTCTAACGGCGGCTCCCCTCGGCTTCTCCGGAACCCTGCATGTTTTCGCGCCGGGCGGGATGAGCTTCGACCAATACTTTGATTTGCGCGACGGTCAAGAGATCTTTGATCAGCTTCTGAACTTCTTTGTCGGCCTGGCGCCCGCGGGCCTGCACTTGCCCTACATAGATCTGAGCTCTGTCAATCCCGCGACGGGAAGGGGTCCATCGTCGATCCTCGGCTGCCAGGTGGCTGCATGTCTTTTCGGAGGCGAAGCGGTCCGAATCCTGCTTGGCCGCGGCCCCTCAAGGCTAGCGCCTTCTTATTTGCAGGTTGACGCGTACCGTCAGAAATTACGCAGCGGCCGGATAAGACGCGGAAACCGCAACTGGCTCCAGCGCCTGAAAAAGCTCGTCGTGGAAAGGCGCTTGCGCGCCCTGGGCCTGGACCAAACCTTGCGCCAGGCGCAATCCGCACAAGGCTGATTAACTCAGGTTGCTGATTTCAGAAAGGTCTCGTCTCAGAGTCCGTCCGGAAGGCGCCGGCGCCTTTCCGACTCTGAACATAAGGGCCGGCATCTTACCCTCAAGCCCCGGGAAGACCGCCGCAAGCTCTTTTGCGGTCGAGGCCAAGAGCTCCACCTGTTCTTCCGTTAGGCCGTGGCGATCACCCAAACGACAGCGGAGCTGCAGCAGAACAAAGCCAGTCATGGGTTGAAACGAGAGTTTCTCTAGCGTGGCCCGCAGCCAGACGCGCTCGAAGGCACGGCCCGCCTGTAAAAAGGCCTCTGGGGACGCGTCCGGCACCGTGATTAACCCCACTGCTGAAGAGGTTCGGATCAACGCGCCGCTTTTCATAGCTACGACCCGGCTGAGTCCAAGGAAATTAAGACGACGCACAAGTGACCAGTGCTTGAGCTTGGGAAACATCAGCGCATCCACGCCGTTAAGCTCCAGAGTGCTTAGCGGTAATCCGTCGCGCGTCTTCTCTGCTTCGTTCTGAGTCCAGCGGATGCATGAGAAAAGATGGCCATGCACCTCGGCGTTTTCGAAAAGCAGACGATCGCCGCGCGCCGTGATCCGCGCCAGCCGCTTGCGCCTTGCCAAATCCGTAACCCAGCCTATTCCGATTCCAGGAAAGAGTAGCGCCTCGTTGGTCAATGCCGCGGTGGCTTCAGGCGTTAGGACCGCCCGCCGGTCGTAAGACCGGCGATTCACACAACGCGCAAAAATGGCAGCAGCCAGCGGTTCCGGCTGTGCTCCGGCATGAAATTGAATCCGTGTAACGACATCCGACGAGTTCCCGCCGGGGAAATATTGGACCTCGGCACGGTAACCGTACGTCGAGGCCGCCAGCGCGAGATTCTCCACTACGGCGCCCAACGCGACAACCGAGGCCAATTGCCGAACGTTAAAAAGGGACTCGTCGCGCTTCGCGTCAAGAATGATCTCAAGGGCATCGCCATCCCAATGGAACCGCCAGGGCTGCATGTTGTCTCCCGACGGTGCCTGGATCCCGGCCTTCAATAACGCGCCGATGGTTTCGGGGGGAAAGCCCATAGAGCAGCTCGGGGAACGAATCGCGCCCGGGAAAGGTCTACAGTCTGGAGCTTTGGGAGACGCAGCCGCCGGCGAAAATAATGCCTTTCATTGGGGTCTTGTACCCAAGTCGAGTACCGGAGCCAGTTCGATAGTAGTCTTACACCCAACTGAAATCAAACAGACAAGGCGTGTCTAGCGAGAAGGTAGGAAAGATGCGTTATTCGTTTGCTGCTATTTCCCGCGCACTCTCCTCTTCCAGCTCCGAAAACAGACGATATGACGGGCGCTGGAAGAACATACCATGGACCGCAGGTGATTTGATGCGCAAACTATCAAAACCGGTTCGGATATCGCCCAGGTGAGGCCGTCTTATGCCGCGATGGTTGCACTGCTGTCCGACGACGCTAAGATCAACACCTTGACTTTGCAATAGTCTTACCAGGGAACCGGTGACTAAAAAGAACCAATAGAAAATGCCTTGTCTCAGGCTGTACTCCCGAGCCGCGCGCAGCAAGCCCAGCATGATCCAGGGCGCCTGACGGCGGTTTCGGAGGAGAATTTCCGCCTGCCGCATGATTGGACCTTCCGCCAATTGATAAACTGTTTTCCTCTCATGGATGCGGCGGCGAAAATCCGATACGACGCATAAGCGGGAAACCTCGGCGCAGAGACGTGTGACGTTGCCCACGTTGCCGGCGGTGATCTCTGAAATTCTGCCCGGTTCGATCCGGGCAACTTCACTCAGAGGAAGACTGCACAACGGGCCGACCACAAGTCTTACTGCCGCGATCCAATCGCCGGTAGCTTTTCGGCGCACAATAAAATGGACTGAGTTCTCATCGAAGCGATCCCGCTCCATCTCATCTCTGAAAACCTCCGGATCCTCGTAACCCGCCTCTACACAATACACTTGGTAGCGTAAGCGATAGTGGATATCTCTACCGGCATCGGTGTCAGCAAGAACAGTTTCAAAGTGCTTGTCAAACATCCCAGCACCCCTTCCGGATTTTTTGTGCGCTTCATTCCGCGGATTTTACGAGCAAGTTGTAAGCCAAACTTCTAAATCCAGTAAAATCAACGAGTTGCAGGTCGCCAGCCTAATATTTTGCAGGACTTTTCCTGCAGTAAAAGTTCACTTTTGGTCTTTTCGAGAAAAACTTTCCATTTGTCGGGGCAAAATTTGCCAACTTCAGAAACCAAAACAATGCG
>JBOHVR010000697.1:0-7916 GCA_050735755.1 Binatia bacterium | reverse complement strand
GTGCTAAACCAAGTCGTTCAGGCATTGCCGGAACTTCCCAAGGCTACCGACAGCGTGTTGGCTCGCATCGACGAGTATCTAGACAGAGTTCCGGATCTAATGGAGCGGGAAAGCAGCAGAATCGAAGATGTGATCACGAAAGTGATTGTGGAAGGATTGCGCAACCTGAATATCCGGCAGGTGGTAAAATCGCAGCTTGACAGGATGGACGAGCAGGCGCTGGAGAACATGCTGACCGGCACTGTCACGACGGAACTCAAATTCATTCAGACTTCGGGCGGTGTTTTCGGCTTTTTGGCGGGCCTGGCTTTTGTCTATCCCTCAAGCAGGCCTTTTTTGTTGGCGAGCGGACTTGGTCTTTGGTTAGCGTACCGCATGACAGTCAAAAAGAACACGGAACACGAATCGTCAAATGCCAGGCACCGTTAACTTAGCTAAACGCCTGATTCAAAATTTCCATGTGTTCTTCCGAGAGCTTCCATCCCGACGCAGCACAGTTCTCGACCGTCCGCTCCACGCTGTCGGATTTTGGTATGGCGATGACGTTCGGCTTGACAATACACCAGTTCAGCGCCACCTGCGCCATTGTTTTCCCCGTCTCTTGCGCCACCCTCTGAAGGACTTTCATTGAACTCGGTTTTTTGAGCAGAGGCATAGACACTAACTCTCCCTTGCCTAAAGGGCTGTAGGCAATGACCGTGATGCCGTTCTTTTGACAATAGGCCATCGTGTCTTTTTCGATTCCTCTCTGCAGGAGACTATAGTTCACTTGATTGGCAACGATGCGATGCTTTTTCATCGCCCGCTCAGCTTCCTCGAGATCCCGCATATAGAAATTACTGACGCCGATATATCGGACCTTTCCCTGATCCACGAGAGCTTCCATCGCCCTCATGGTTTCCTGAATCGGCACGCTGCGGTCGGGCCAGTGAATCTGATAAAGGTCAATGCAGTCAATCCCTAATCGCTTCAGGCTTCCGCCGGCGGCTCTCAGGACTTCATCGTAGCGGAGATGCGTTCCCGTGACTTTAGTTGCGACAAAGACCTTATCGCGCATCCCCTTGATGGCTTCTCCCACCACATCCTCGGTGCCATACATCTCGGCGGTGTCGATGAGAAAAGCTCCCAACTCGATTCCCTTGCGCAGCGGTTCGACGCCGCCTCGGTATTGCCATGCCCCAAGTCCTATCTCGGGAATCTGTACTCCGGTAGCGCCCAGTTGTTTTGTTTCCACTAGTCCTCCCTCATTCCAAGTCGATTGACCTAGCTACCTCTTTCTTCTATTCTCTCAAAAAACCAAAAGCCAGGGCTTCGCATGAGACGAACGGTGCTCACCGTCCTTCTGGTTTCGCTCTTTTATTCTTATGCTTTCCCGGCCGAAAGGATGCGCATCGGTTATAGCTCGATTTGCGTGCTGAGCCTGTCTGTCTCGAGCCAAGCCGAAGGTGGAAGCATGGAACCCTTTCGTCACAAGACTATGCGATGATCAAATAATAAGGAGGAGACACATGATTATTGAGATGCGGACCTATACCCTGAAGCCTGGAGGCATGCAGGGTTTTCTCGAAGCATTCACTGCGGGGCTCCCAGCGCGGCTGCAATTTTCTGAGCTCGGCGCCTTCTGGCATTCCGATGTCGGCACTTTGAACCAGGTCATACACTGCTGGCCCTACGAAAGCTTTGAAGCCAGAGAACGAATCGGCCAAGAAGCCCGCAAGACCGGCAAATGGCCGCCGAAGACGCAGGAATTTATTCTCACCCAGGAAAGTAAAATTGTCGTGCCGGCGCCGTTCTCACCCCCGTTGGGCAACAAAAAGCTGGGCAACATCTACGAGATTCGGACCTACACGTACAAGCCCGGCGCGATGGCGGCCGTGCTCGAGCGCTGGGCGAAAGCGATCGACGGCCGCGTCAAATTCTCTCCTTTGGCCGCCTGCTGGACCACCGCCATCGGGCCGTTGAATCAGTTTATTCACATCTGGCCGTACGAGGATGGAGCCGCGCGCGACCGCATTCGCGCCGAGGCGCTCAAGAGCGCGCACTGGCCTCCGCCGACGCGCGAGTTTCTCATGAAGCAGGAAAATATGATCGTCGTGCCGGCGTCGTTCTCGCCGCTGCACTAGCCCGAAATCTCCCCTTCCCCTCCCTTCGACAAGTCTCAGGACATGCTTTTTCAAAGAGGGGTTGGAATTGGGTGGTCACTGTAGGGGCAGGCCCCCGTGCCTGCCCGATTTTTCTGGGCGACCACAGGGGGTCGCCCCTACATGAGATAACGGCACCTTCCATGTCTAAAAATTTTGACAAGCTCGTAGCGCTGGTCGAAAAGCTGCGCTCGCCCGACGGTTGCCCGTGGGATCGGGACCAAACCCATGCCTCGCTGAAGCCCAACCTGCTCGAAGAGACCTACGAAGTCTTGGAAGCGCTCGATCTCGCTGAGCCCGCCCACCTGCGCGAAGAGTTGGGCGACCTGCTGCTGCAAATAATTTTTCACGCCCAGATCGAAGCGGAAACGGGGGGCTTCACGATCGCGGATGTGCTGCAGCGCTTAAGCGAGAAACTGGTCCGCCGCCACCCGCATGTGTTTGGCGACATGAGCGCGGACGAAAAGCCGCGCACTGCCGCTGACGTTCTGGCGCAATGGGAAGTTCTCAAGCAAAACGAGCGCAAAGGGGAAAAAAAGTCAGGGTCAATACTGGACGGAGTGGCAGCAACCTTGCCGGCGCTGCTGCGCGCCCTGCAAGTCCATGAGCGCGCCTCGCGCGTGGGCTTCGATTGGCCCGACGTGGGCGGCGTCATCGACAAGGTTGAGGAGGAATGCCGCGAGCTACGCGAAGCCTGGCAGCAAAATCAGGGAACCAACGCTCCGGACCAAGCTCGGGTCGAAGAGGAATTCGGCGACCTTCTGTTCACCCTGGTCAACTTGGCTCGCTTCTTGAGAGTGAACCCCGAGGATGCGTTGCGCAAGACGACCGCGCGCTTCATGCAACGCTTCCGGCACATTGAAAATCAGGCCCGGCTTTCCGGCAAGGAGCTGCGCGATCTCACTCTAGAACAGATGGACGTGTGGTGGAATGAGGCAAAGGCAGCGGAGCGCTCGGAGCCGTCCCAATAGAGCCTTTGAGATATTCTCGTAGATAGCGCGCCGTGTAAGAGGCGGCGCCGTCTTTTAGAACTTCCAGAGGCGCGCCGCAGGCGACAACAGACCCGCCCTCATCGCCCCCTTCAGGCCCTAGGTCGAGCAGATAGTCCGCATCCTTGACGATATCGAGATTGTGTTCGATCGTGATAACGGTGTTGCCCATCTCCACCAGCCGATGCAGGATGTGGATCAACTTTTCGACGTCCGCGAAGTGCAGTCCGGTCGTCGGTTCGTCCAGCACATAAAGGGTCTTGCCGCGCGATTCTTTCGCGAGTTCATAAGCAAGTTTGATTCTCTGCGCCTCGCCCCCGGAAAGCGTCGTGCTTGCCTGGCCGAGCTTGATGTACCCCATGCCGATTTCATCGAGGACCTTGAGCGGCCCCAGGATCTTGGGAAAGGCGCTGAAGAAATCAACCGCTTCCTCAACCGTCAACCCCAGCACGTCGGCGATATTCTTTTCGTTGTAGTGAATGCTCAGAGTCTCCTCGTTGAAGCGCTCGCCGCCACAACCATCGCAGTCGACAAAAACATCGGGGAGAAAACTCATTTCTTTTTTTATTTTGCCCTGCCCGAGGCATTCTTCACAACGCCCACCGCGAACGTTGAAAGAAAACCGGCTCGGCATATAGCCGCGCATTCTTGCCTCCGGAGTGAGCGCAAAGAGCCTGCGGATCTCGTCGAGAAAACCGACATAGGAGGCGGGAATCGAGCGCGGGCTCTTGCCGATCGGCGTTTGATCGACTTCCACCGCCCGCTCCAGCTTATCCCAACCGCTAATGCTGCGGTGCGCCCCCGGACGGCCGTCGAACTGCCCCAGCTTCATCTTCAAGCCTTTGTAGAGAACTTCCTTCACGAGCGTGCTCTTGCCAGAACCCGACACGCCCGTCACACAAGTCCAGGCTCCCAAAGGAAAGCGGACGTCGATGTTCTTTAGATTATTGGCTCTGGCACCGTGGATGGCCAGCCATGAAAAGCCCGCAAAGAGCCGGCCCGGCCAAGTGCGCCGCCGCGGCGCATTCAGATATGCGCCGGTAACGGACGTTGGATTGGCCATGATCTCCGTCGCCGTGCCTATGGCCACCACCTGGCCGCCGTGCACCCCTGCGCCGGGCCCCAAATCCACAATGAGATCCGACGACCGAATCGTCGCATCGTCATGCTCGACTACGAGCACGGTATTCCCCTGCGCGCGCAACCGGCGCAAAGTCCCCAGGAGCATGTCGTTGTCGCGTGGATGGAGACCGATCGTGGGTTCGTCCAGAATGTAGCAGACGCCGCGCAGGTTCGATCCGAGCTGCGCCGCAAGCCGGATGCGCTGCGCCTCGCCTCCTGAAAGAGTGTCGGCCGCCCGATCCAGGGTCAGATAGGAGAGTCCCACTTCGCGCAAAAAGGTCAGGCGCTGCACGATCTCGCGCATAACGCGTTCGACGACGGCCTGATCGCGCTCCTCCGCAACATGGGTCTTCTGCTGCAAGGCGGGAACGTATTCCAAGGCGCCCTGAATGGAAAGCGCGGTGACTTCCCAGATCGCGCGGCCGTTCACTTTGACCGCCTGCGCCCGCCCGTTGAGACGCCGCCCCCGGCAGGTCTGGCAAACTATTTCGCTCATGAACTGCGTCAGATATTGCGCGAGTTCCTCCTCCTCAGCTTTGACAAGGCTTTTTAGATATGGCAGGAACCCTTCAAAGGACGCGGGCTTATTTCCGCCGTAAAGCACTAGATTTTTCTTTTGCTGCGATAAGCGCGCCAAAGGTTTTGTGACATCGATTCCGCATTCTTCCAGGTCGCGCAGGAGACGGTTTAAACCCCTTTTCAAATCGGCCTTTCCCGATGCTAGCGCGCTGACAACATCTGCGAGTGATTTTTCCTCGTCCGCGAGAAACAGAGCGGCATCGAATTCCCAATGCACTCCCATCCCGCCGCAATCCGCGCAGGCGCCCTGGCGGCTGTTGAACGAAAATAGCCGGGGATCCAGAGGCTCATAGCCAATACCGCAGCGGAGGCAGAAAAGGCGCTGGTTGAAGACCTGCTCTTTGCCCGCCCCCAGGAGATGAATGATGCCGGTGCCCAAGCGCAGCCCCTGATCGATGATCCGCGCCAGCTCTTGTCCCCCGGCCTTGGCTTTGCCGATTACGATATCGATGTCGTGCTCGCGAAAACGCTCGAGTCCCTGGCGCAGTTCCGGCGCGCGGAGATCGACGAGGGCTCCATCGATGCGCGCGCGGCGATAACCGAGCCTGGCCGCGCCGCCAATCACATCCTTATGAAATCCCTTGCGCCCGCGCACGATCGGACTCAGAACCGTGACTTCCTTTCCGCGGTGGCCGCGCGCAATCCGGTCCAGGATCTGGCTCTTGGTCAGAGACGTGATGGAGCGGCCGCACTTCACGCAGTGCTGCGCGCCGATCTTGGCATAGAGCAGCCGCAAGTAGTGATAGATCTCGGTCACGGTCGCCACGGTGGACTTGCGTCCGCCCTGGCTCAAGCGCTGCTCAATCGCGACGGTGGGAGGAATGCCGGTAAGCAGATCCACGTTGGGCCGCGCCATAATTTTGAGAAATTGGCGCGCATAGGTCGAGAGACTGTCGATGTAGCGCCGCTGCCCCTCGGCGTAGACAATGTCGAACGCCAGCGACGACTTGCCGGAGCCGCTGAGACCCGTAATCACGACGAACCGGTCGCGCGGAATCTTCAGGTGAATGTTCTTCAGATTGTGCTCCTTGGCGCCGACGATGGTGATCGCGTGATCGCCGTTGCTTGCGCTCGCTTCAGCCACGACCGGCAAATCCTTGTGCAAGACCGGCGTGTAAGGTGAAGCGGCGCTCTTCTCCAGGTAAGAAGCGAGATAGCGCCCGGTGTGCGATCGCTCGTTGCGCGCGATCTCCGCCGGTGCGCCGGCGCCAAGGACTTCACCGCCGCGGTCGCCGCCTTCGGGACCGAGATCAATAATGTGGTCCGCGCACTTGACCACGTCCATATTGTGCTCGATCACCAGCACCGTGTGGCCTTGGTCCACGAGTTCGTTAAGCGCGTGCAGGAGTTTCTCTACGTCCTGAAAATGGAGTCCTGTGGTCGGCTCATCAAAGATAAACAATGTGCCGGCCTTGCGCGCTTTGGCCATATGCGCCGCCAGCTTCAATCTTTGCGACTCTCCGCCGGACAGCGTCGTCAGCGGCTGGCCGAGACGGACGTAGTCGAGGCCGACGAGCCGCAACGGGGCCAGCGCCGCGACGATTTCCGGTTCGTCTTTGAAAAAGGCGAGCGCCTCGGTGACAGTTAGATTCAGCACCTGTCGAATATTGCAACCGCGATAAAGCACTTCCAGGATTTCGCTGCGAAAGCGGCTGCCGTGACATTCCGGACAGGTCGTGTAAACATCGGACAGAAATTGCATTTCAATTTTTTCGAAGCCTTCGCCGCGGCAGGTTTCACAACGGCCGCCTTCGACGTTGAAAGAGAAGGTGGATGGCGTATAGCCGCGCAGGCGCGAGAGCTCGGAGGCGGCAAACAGCCGGCGCACGCCGTCAAAGGCCTTCATATAGGTTGCCGGGTTGGACCGCGGCGTGGTGCCCACCGGAGACTGATCGACAAGAACAACTTCCGATACCTTCTCCGCCCCTTCCATACGGGCGCAGGACTCGACCGGAGACCCCGGAGAGTCTTTCGACCTTTTCACATTACGGTAGATCACCTCTTCCACCAAACTCGACTTCCCGGATCCCGAAACTCCCGTAATACAGACCAACAAACCCAGCGGAATTTCCAGATTGATATTCTTGAGATTGTTCGCGCGCGCGCCGGCGAACTTGAGCATCCGTTGCCGTATCGCTTGCCGGCGCCGGGCCGGCAAAGGAATGCTCCGGCGTTGGGCAAGATACGCCCCCGTCAGGGAATTGCGGCTCTGCAACAACTCGTCGTAGCTGCCCGTGAAAACAATCTGGCCGCCTTTTTCACCCGCTCCAGGACCCAGGTCGATTACGAAATCGCTCTCTTTGATGATCTCAGGATCATGCTCCACCACCACAACCGTGTTTTGGTTTGCCCGTAGCTGGTGCAAGATTTCTACCAGCCGGTGGCTGTCGCGGGGGTGCAGGCCGATGGACGGTTCATCGAGAACATACAAGGTATTGACCAGGGACGATCCGATCGCCGTTGTCAGATCCACGCGCTCCAGCTCTCCGCCGGAGAGCGTGCGGGATTGGCGATCCAAGGTGAGGTATTCGAGACCCACCGCGACGAGATAGCCGAGCCGGCATCGGATCTCATCGAGAATCAAACGCGCGACTTGATCACTCTGCCCCGACAGCTTGAGGTCGTTGAAGAAACGGTGCGCTGCCTCCACGCTCATCGCATTCACATCGGCGATGTTCTTGCCTTCGATGCGGTAATCGAGCGCCCCGGGTTTTAGCCGGCTCCCCTGACATTGGGTGCACAGAAAATAGCCGCGGTAGCGCGCGAGAAACACGCGCACATGCATCCGATAGCTGCGGCGTTCCATGCGCCGAAACCAGCCACGCACGCCCTTGAACTCGCCGTCTCCCTCCAGCACCAACTGCTTTTCTTTCTCGCCCAGCTCGCGATACGGCTTCTTTGTCGGGATGCGCTTGCGCCGGCAGAAATCCATGAAGCGCTTGAACCTACGGGCGCGCGCTTCTGTGGTCCACGGCTTGATGGCGCCGGCGGCGAGCGATTTCCCCTGATCCGGAATCACGAGCTCGATATCAATGTCGATCACCCGGCCAAAGCCCCGGCAGGTTTCACACGCGCCCAGCGGGCT
>JBOHVR010000696.1:0-13445 GCA_050735755.1 Binatia bacterium | reverse complement strand
ACGGAACCTGGGCGCTGGAGCTGAACATCGTGGATGCGCGACCGGCAGGCGTAACAGGACCGGTGGGTATTTCATCCGCTCAATGAGGCTGCAATTACTTGGTACTTCCGCCAGTCCCTAGGGCCTCTATAAATTCGGGTTCTTCCGCGTTTGGCGTGGATAATAAGTTCCGGTCACCCCTGATAGGGTGACCGCAGCCAGCTAAACCGACTTCCACAATTGGAGGTCGGAATTCTGGAATATCAATGCGTTAGCTCCTCAAGTCGGCACTACATCTGCGCCAGCGAGAGCGGGCTCCCGGAGTCGCCTTGGGAGATAACGCCGAGACGTTGTAGGAGGCGCTTGCTCTTGCAGGTATGCTGGACAAGTCTAAGAGAACTAGTACCGCACCTGGGAGTGCGAGACATGTCGACGGTGAGCCATGGAGTGAGGCGAGCTGAAGAGCCATTGTCCGAGGAGCAAGCCTTTCGTGATAGGGTTAGCCAGGTGCTGAAGAGACTAAATTCACGTATTCAGGCCTGACCCTGTTCGCTCCTGTTCGCTCTGCCCTGTTCGCTCTGCCAGCCCACCAAACGGAGGGAGAATTTTTCCATTCTTAGCTGGAGCAGGAAACGAAACTTTTAATTGTCGTCGAAGAAAAAAATAGTTGACGCCGAACAGTGTCCCACCAGATTCGGAACACTGGGTAAGTGAGAGTTGTTTGGCCAATAATGGGCTGGGAAAATCAGCCGGGAGAACAAGATGGCCAAACCAAGTCGGTGGACGGCGGAGGAACGCTACCAGATCGTGAAAGAAGTGTTAAGCCAAAAAGAGCCGGTGGGGCAGGTCGCACGGCGGCACCAAGTGTCAGAGGGGTTGATCTATCGGTGGCGGGAGAAGTTTTTTGAGGGCGGTAAGGCGGCATTAGCGTTTGAAGTGGGCAAAGGCTCACGGGGGGAGGAGGGGGCATTAGAGCGTCAGGTCGAAGAGCTTCAGAAGCTTATCGGTGAGCAGGCGGTAGAGATTCGTTTTTTAAAGCGGCTTATGACCCCCTGTGCGGGGCGCGGTGTTTCACTTGCTTGCAGCGCGCCTGGCGTCCGAGAATTTCGCTTGCGGCGTCACTTGGCAGACGTTCAAACCCTCTTTTGTGCAGGTGTTGGAGAGGGGCAGATGGGGCGTCCTGTTGATTGAGTTGGAGAACTTTCTGCTGCGGAGAACTCGATTTCAAAGTAAACTAGGGTGGTGAAGTTACAAGAGTCACCAACAAATATTGGGCATGTGTCAAGAAATTGGCACAACTTGTAATAATTTCTTACAATTTGTCTCGTGACGATATTTGTCCGTTCTAACAATCAGTTAGAAATGCCAATCCACAGCCAGAGCTCGATGACTGTAAACTTACCTTACATCATGTCCATCGGTTCGGCTTCAATTCTACTTCAATATCCGTAGGTTACGGCCTGGCATTGTTTTTGTACACGGTTAGGCTTCGAGTTCCATATTTTTTCCTTATCGAAAGGAGAGAAGCCATGGATCAGTGCTTTCGGACGGGGACGATCCTATGGATTGCTACCGTTCTGTACTTGGTTTGGCCTGCTGCTGGAAGGTCGGACGATGACATTTTCAAGACGTACAGTTGTGGCTCTGGGTTCGGTTTTTTGCAGGCCAGTATCTCTGGCGAGGGTAACGTTACTGACTTCCTCGGCGGTGATTCTTTGAATCATATAAGATCTTTTGGTTCGACTGGTTCGAGTCGCAGCGGATACAAGGTCTGCTACACCTGTCCGGGGTGTGGCCCTTTCGGCACAAACCTAAACCTTCAGGTCAATGACTTTGGGACCTCTCAATCCGGTTTAGGTGTTGCGTCCGTTGTCGCCGGGACCTGTATAGGAACGAAATTTCCCTGTGAGGTCGCACGCTTTTCAACGGACGGCCGAATCCGCGTCTTGCGCCGGATTACGGGAAACAGTTTTGTCTATCCCTGCGATGGTGGGGACTGCGGCGGTGCGGAGGCAGGGCTGGTAGATAGCGATAATGACAATATAGCTTGTAATACGTTGGCTGATTGTGGCAACTGTGGCAACAAGACTCTTCACGTACTTACCCGAGTCACAAATCTAACAACGGGGAGTCTGACCAATGTAGCATATGTTGAGCTCGTTGACTTCAATATTCATGAAATCGATGGTGGCGACTGGTGGCTAAAGACCGGCGCCTCTGTCACTGCCATAAAAGACCAAGCAAATTTTCCCAATTTCTCATTCGGCATGCTTCTCCAAAGCATTGTCTCAGACCCGGCCACTGATGTGTTTACTGCTGGCGCTTACGGTGACAACGCAGCCTGCGACCAGAATGGCGATGTTCTCGGCCCGCAGCAGATTGATGGTGAAGCGGTTTTGACCCAGTTTTTTGGGACGCTGACGGCGAAGTCGAACACGGGAAACGCTTTTCGCGTCCACTATAGACACCTCTGAAAAGTTAGGACTGAGGGCTGAGCGATGAGGACTGAATAAAAGCCCGGCAGCTGGCAGTAGGGAGTGCGGGAGGGAATGAGGGTCAGGCTTGAATACATGAATCTGGTTGAGGTTAGGACAGCAACATGTTAGTCATCCGTCATGGCCCGGCCCGTTCGGATCGAGTACCCCGGCGCTCTTTACCACGTCATTACCCGTGGCAATAATCGCCAGTTCATCTTTCGCGACGATCGAGACCGCAGGCGCTACCTAGAGAAGCTATCTCTTTACTGCCACGACAAAGAAGTCCATCTTCTCTGCTACTGTCTATTGACCAACCACGTGCATCTATTGCTGGAGACTCCCAGAGGGAATCTCTCCAAGATGATGCAGCCTTTTCAGACCAGCTACACGGTCTATTTCAACAAGAGACACCATCGCTCCGGGCATGTGTTTGAGCAGCGCTACAAGGCGTTCTTGGTCGATAAGGATAACTACCTCCTCCAGGTAAGCCGCTACATTCACTTGAATCCGGTACAGGCCAAGCTGGTGCAAAAGCCCCAGGACTACCGTTGGAGCAGCTACCGGAGCTACGTAAGCGAAAAGCCCATTCATGGGGTAAATTCCAAGCCCATCCTAGATCAGTTTGGCGGCTCCAGGGGGAAAAGAGTGCGAGAGTACCGAGACTTTGTCGAGGGGGAAGTCAAAGCCGCCAGGGACTGGAGTAAGCTTCCGATTTTGCGACAGGCTTTTATTGGAGATGAGGACTTTATCGCTCGGGTGACAAGCAGAGCCAAAAAAAGGAGCTTAGATGGAGAGCAAAGGTATTCTCTGAAGGATATCGTTTCTGCGGTGTGTCGCGTGACCGGAATAGAGGCGGAGAATCTCAGAAAGATCTCCAAGGACCCGCGCATCCAGGAGGCGCGAGAGTTACTGATGTACGTGGCGCGCCGGTACAGCGGAGCAAGTTTAAGGGAGATGCTACCGCATCTCGGAGCGCGAGACATCTCGACGGTGAGCCATGGGGTGAAACGGGCTGAGAACCGATTGATCCACGAGCGCGTTTTCCGTGATCAGGTTGGCCAGGTGCTGGAGAGACTCAACAGGTTGACTTCATAGGAGATTTCCATTAGAAAACTGCGATATGTACGCAGTCGTAAGAAGCGGCGGGAAGCAGTACCGGGTTTCGCCGGGCGAGGTTTTCCGGGTCGAAAAGCTCGACGGGGAGGTGGGGGACAAGGTTGCGTTGGCTGACGTTTTGCTGATCGGCGGAGATGGCGATATTAGGATCGGGACACCGCTGCTCGCGGAGGCCACGGTAACGGCGGAAATTGTCGCCCAGGGAAAAGCGAAGAAAATTGTTGTTTTCAAGAAGAAGAGGCGCAAGAGCTATAGCCGCAAGCGCGGGCATAGGCAGGACATTACGAGCCTGAAAGTGATCGAGATTAACAGCTGAATCAGAGGAAAAAATGGCGCACAAAAAATCGGGAGGCAGCTCCCGCAACGGACGCGACAGCCAGGGGCAGAGGCGGGGCGTGAAAGTCTATGGCGGCGAGGCGGTGAAGGCGGGAAATATCCTAGTCCGGCAACTCGGCACGCGGATCCACCCGGGTAAGAATGTCGGCATGGGTCGAGATTTCACGCTGTTTGCCAAGATTAACGGCGTGGTTCGTTACGAACGTCTCGATCGCGAAAGGAAACGCGTTACGGTGCTGCCGGCGTGAAGGTTTCCCGCTTCGAAGAAAGCCCCTGACGGGGCTTTTTTTTTGCCTTGCGTGCGCACATGAAGTTTGTTGACGAAGTCAGGATCAAGGTCAAAGCCGGCGATGGCGGGAGAGGCTGCGCCAGTTTCCGCAGGGAGAAGTTTGTGCCACGCGGCGGGCCCAGCGGAGGCGATGGCGGCGCCGGCGGGGATATTGTCGTCGAGGCCGACGCGCAGCTCGCAACGCTGCTCGACTTGAGCTATCAAAAGCAGTATCGCGCCGCGAGGGGCGAGCATGGCAGAGGCAAGCAGCAATACGGGAAGCGCGGGGAAGACCGGATTATTCGGGTACCGGTAGGCACAGTGATCCGAGATGCAAAGGGCGGCATTGTGCTTGCGGATCTGACAAACGCCGGTCAACGGGTGATCGTTGCGGCCGGTGGCCAGGGAGGGCTGGGGAATGCCCATTTTGCCTCTTCGACCAACCGCGCGCCGCGCCGCACCACGCCCCCTTCGCTGGGTGAAGAAAAGGAACTTGAGTTGGAAATCAAGCTCCTGGCCGATGTCGGAATCATCGGGTTGCCCAATGCGGGAAAATCGACTCTGATTGCGGCGCTGACGGCGGCGCGGCCGCATATTGCAGACTATCCCTTCACCACGTTGGTACCGAACCTTGGAGTCGTCGCGACGGACGAAGAGACGCGCTATGTTGTTGCGGACATTCCCGGTCTGATTGAAGGAGCGCACCGGGGCGAGGGTCTGGGGCATAAGTTTTTGCGCCACATCAGCCGCACGATTTTGCTCATTCATGTCGTCGATGCCGGGCGCGTAACTCCCGAGGACCCCCTGGCGGATTGGACCGTCGTCAACCGCGAGCTGGAGTTATTTGATCCGTCACTGCTAGAAAAGCCGCAGATTCTGGTGGCCAACAAGATCGACTTGCCGGCGGCTGGCGAGAAGGTTGCGCTTTTGAAGGCGGTCGTTACCCAGCGAAACATCCCCTTTTGCGCGTTGTCGGCGCTTTCGGGCGAAGGGCTGGCGGAGTTGCGCAACTGGATCGCGCAGATGCTCGAACGAGGAAAACCTAAATCGGCTGCGGAGCATGTCGCAACTGGAGCATAAGAAAAAGATTTTGCGCGGGGCGCGGCGCCTGGTTGTCAAAATCGGAAGTCAGGTCCTTTCCTCGCAGGCCGGCATTGAAGAGGGCAGGATCAGAGGACTGGTGCGCGATTTGGCCGCGCTCCACGATGAAGCGAAGGACGTGGTCGTGGTGAGTTCCGGCGCGGTGGCGGCAGGGATGACCCGGCTGGGAATCCACGAGCGGCCCAAAACGATTCCGCAAAAGCAGGCTTTGGCCGCGGTGGGGCAGATTAAACTGATGGCGCTCTACGAAAGATATTTTTCCCGCTTCGACAAGCACGTCGCTCAGGTTCTCCTGACGCACGAGGACCTGGCGAATCGACGCCGCTACCTCAACGCAAAGCACACCTTGAAGACGCTCCTTGAGCAGCGCATTGTTCCCATCATTAACGAGAACGATACGGTGGCGGTGGAAGAGATGAAATTTGGCGACAACGATCAGCTCTCCGCCCTTGTTTCAACTCTGCTGGAGGCTGATTTACTGATCATCTTGAGCAACGTCGACGGCGTTTTCGAGCGCGACCCGCGGCTTTACCCCGAGGCCAAATTGGTTCCTCTTATCGACGATCTCAGGCAAGCCAAAAAAAAATTCAGCGACGAAAGCAAAAGCTTTTATGGAACCGGAGGCATTGCTTCCAAAATCGACGCCGCAGAGAAGGCCGCGGCGGCGGGGATTCCGACATGGATCGGCAACGGCCTGCGGGCGGGGATCCTGTTCCGGGTTTTCGATGTCGGCCAGGAAGAAGGAACCCTGATTCTGCCCGACGGCAACCGGCTGACGAAGCGCAAGCACTGGATCGCCTACAACTTGAAGCCGGCGGGCGAGATTGTCGTGGATGCCGGAGCCTGTGAGGCGCTGGTCAAGAAGGGCAAGAGTTTGCTGCCGTCAGGGCTGAGGGAGATTAAAGGCTCTTTTGGAGTTGGCGACTGTGTTCGCTGTCTTGATATCGAGGGGCGCGAATTCGCGCGCGGGCTGGTAAACTACAGCGCCCAGGAGTTGAATCAGATCAAGGGATTGCATACAAGTGGGATTGAGAAAGTGCTCGGCTATAAAATTTGTGACGAGATCATTCATCGCGATGATCTCGTCCTTCTGTCAGGGATCGAAAAGCCATGAGTGGTTCGCGGCAACCGGAGAGGTCGATGCCGCTTCGAGATGAGGCGGTCGCTATCGGCAAGCGGGCCAAACAAGCCGCAAGCCGGCTGGCGCAAATCTCGGCCGATGAAAAGAACCGCGTCTTGCTTCGGATGGCCGACGCATTGTCCGAGCAACAATGGCTGCTGCTCGACGCGAATCAAAAGGACCTGGAAGCCGCCCGCAGAGCCAAGGTTCCCCCCGCGCTGCTTGATCGGATTGCGTTAGATCCGAGCCGCATTCATGCGATGGCCAAGGGAATCCGAGAAGTGGCGGCTCTCCCGGACCCGGTCCGCGAGATCGTCAAGATGTGGCGCCGCCCGAACGGTTTGCAGGTGGGAAGGATGCGCATTCCGCTCGGTGTCATTGCGATCATCTATGAAGCGCGGCCCAATGTAACCGGCGATGCCGCGGTCTTGTGCCTGAAGTCCGGGAACGCCGTGATCCTGCGCGGTGGCAGCGAGGCCTTCTTCTCTAATCAGGCGATCGGAGAGGTCTTGCGCGCAGCCTGCCGCGACACCGAGGTTCCGGAAGAGTCGATCCAGGTCGTGCAGTCCAAGGACCGCGGGATGGTTTACGAACTGTTGCAGTTGGACAACTATGTCGATCTGGTCATTCCCCGCGGCGGCGAAGAGCTGATTGCTTCGGTCACGGCGAACTCAAGGGTTCCCGTAGTCAAGCACTTCAAAGGAGTCTGCCACGTCTACATCGATAGCGAGGCGTCATTGGAAATGGCGGAGCGGATATCGATGAATGCCAAGGTGCAGCGGCCTTCCGTGTGTAACGCGATGGAAACCTTGCTTGTGAACCAAGCCGTTGCGCCCAAGTTCCTGCCCGCCGTGATCGTAAAATTGCAGCAGGCGGGAGTGGAAATTCGCGGTTGTGAAAAGACCCGCGCCCTGGTTCCTGGAGTTAAGGCCGCGACCGAGGCCGATTGGACGACCGAATATCTCGACCTGATTCTTTCCGTCCGCGTGGTCGAGGACATGGATGAAGCCATCGATCACATCGAGCGTTACGGCTCGCAGCACACGGAAGCGATCGTCACGAGCGATTACGCCAGGTCGCGAGAATTTATCGATCGGGTGAATTCCTCGGCTGTCATGGTCAATGCTTCGACGCGCTTCAATGACGGCGGCGAGTTAGGATTGGGAGCGGAAATCGGTATCAGCACGAGCAAGATTCACGCATTTGGACCGATGGGGCTCGAGGAGCTGACCGTAACCAAGTTCGTTGTTCTCGGTGATGGCCAGATCCGGGAATGACCGAGCTTCCGGCTGAAGCACGGCAAGGATATCGAAGGACTGCGTAAAAAAGCATGCTTCGACGTTTGAGAATTTTCAAAGCGTCAAAAGATGACATTCCACGGAGAGACGTTTTTCCTTTTCCTTGGCTCTGCCTTTGCTTGCAGAAATTTAGATCGCAGCCGCAAGCCCAGACACCGGCTGCCGCGAAGCAAAAAACCGCCTGTCCCATTTCTCCACTTTGATTTTAAGATGAAACAATCAGCCTGCCTCTAGATTTTTTCGCGCGATTTTATATAACCAAGGTTGTCGCCTAAAAAATAAAGGAGGAACTTCAAATGGCAGAGACCGTACCCTATTTTGTCGATCCTAACGATCCATCATTAGTTTCCGAGAATGTTCAGTTCCCGGGGAACGCCGGAACGGTTAAGGGTTATCTTTCCCGGCCCAAGGACGGAGCGAGACTCGGCGCAGTCGTTGTTATTCATGAAAATAGAGGTTTGGTTGACCACATTAAAGATATCGCCCGGCGCCTCGCTAAAGAAGGCTACGCAGCTTTGGCGGTCGATTTTCTTTCGCGCCAGGGCGGTACCGAGCAATTCAAAACCCCCGACGAAGCAATTCAAGCGATCGGCAAAGTGACCAAAGATTCCGTCATCGAAGACGCAAACGGCGCAGTCGCTTACTTGAAAAAGCAAAATTTTGCCAGTGGAAAGGTTGGCGTTATAGGTTTCTGCTGGGGCGGTGGTCACTCCCTCAATTTTGCCACCAAAGCCAAGGAGTTGAATGCCGCCGTCGTTTTCTATGGCCGCAACCCTGATCCGCTCGATGACGTAAAGAATATTACCTGCGCGGTGCTGGGCAACTACGGCGAAGACGATCCCAATATCATGCCGGGCGTGGAGCCTCTGAAAGAGGCGCTAAAGAAGAATGGAAAAAAGTTCGACATCAAAACGTACCCCAGCGCCAAGCACGCGTTTAACAACAATACCAACGCGGACCGTTATCATCCGGAAGCGGCGAAAGATGCCTGGGCGAGGACGGTAAACTTTTTTACACAGAACCTCGCGGCGTAACGCTTCACGCCGGGCTAGTGATTGGGTCAATTTTAAGGGGTGTTGTCTGGAGATTGCAAAGCGGCCAAAGGCTCCCGCTTTGAATCTCGCGTCCGTTCTCTTGCTGTCGCTATGACCCCCGCAGGCCCGCGGGATATCATAGCGAAATCTCGACCTGATTGAGGCCGACGCGGCGCCGCTGGCGAAAAAAAAGGGCAACCCGACCTGTTGCCCTTTTCTCCAGTTATTTAAGAGCTACGACACTACCAGCGGTTACGTCCGCCGCCAGAGTTTCCTCGACCTCCGTCACCATCACGCCTGGCCATAGGTTTGGCCTCATTGACGGTCAGGGTGCGCCCATCGAGTTGAGTGCCGTTCAGGGCCGAGATGGCCTTTTGGGCCTCGCCGCCGGAACTCATCTCCACGAATCCAAAACCCCGTGACTGACCTGTTAATCTGTCGGAGATCACGTTGGCCGATTCCACGGTCCCGTGCGCCGAAAAGATTTCCTGCAGTTTCCCTTCAGTTACCGAATAAGGCAAACCGCCCACATACAATTTATTACCCATGTTCTCCTCCTATAAGAGAGTGTTAATGTCTTTGACCCCTGAGAACTTGACCGCTAATGGAAGCAGAACATGGAGAATTTACTAACGAAAACCACGCTCTGGTCGGATTGTCCTTTAGAAGCTTTTCGCAAGGAGAGAGACTGACTAGGCCTTCAAACGTTTCTTATTCCTCTTTCAGAAGACCCTATACTGAAGGAAGTTAACTCACCGTACGGTGTTTCCCCACCTTTGTCAATCGATCCTCGGCCGGAGGGCGTAAAAAGGGACATTCCGAGTCACACGCACGGGGTCGTTAGTTTTTCCTGTACGATTGATAAAAGAAAAGACACAAAAGATTCGGGGATCAGCGGGCTCATTTTTGGAGATCCGCTGGTGCGCCGGCTGCTTTGAGCGTCCTGCTCGAAGGGTTCGTTGGTCTGGGTAGGTGGCTTTGTCTCCCTGACTTGATTCCGCCCTTTTGATTTTTTCCTTTTCGCGCTCTTCTGGCTATGCGGACCGCGCCTGTTTTTCGTCGACGGCATCAGCACCTCGTTGAAAAAAGGGTAACAAACAGCGCGCGTCTTTCAATGCGGAGGGGAGAAAAGAGGATCGCGCCAAGCAACCTTGGGAAGGGGGAGAGATGGAGAAAGCAGCTCGGAAACCTTTCAGTGAAACCTTGTCGGTAACCAAACCGGCCCGTGGAGGCCTAAGCCGCTCCCGGAAGCGAATCTTGCGCAGCGCTGGGGTAACCCACGTGGCGCAGCGGGCGGGTACGAACCGGCCGAAGGCCGAGAAGGTAAAGATATACACGCGGGCTGAAATCTACCCTTGCTTTCTTGAGGATCTTGCCAAGCGAGTACGTTCTCGGCTCGTAAGGCGCCAGCCATTTACCTGACGAGAAAGTGATTTAGTCTCTGTCTCCAGTCCTCATACCAAAGACTCTGGCTACCAGTGCGACGGTGATCACGATTCCCGTGAGGATCAGGCCCACGACAAACGCTTTTTCAAACCGGCCGGTCTCAATGTAGTCCAATGTCAACAGGGCAAGAGTCCTCAATTGGGGCGACGCCAGAAAAACGATATTCGCGATATCTCTTATGGCATTCATGAATATGTAAAGGCTCACCGCTATGACGCTGGGCCATATGAGCGGAAAGGTCACCGTACGAAAAACGCTAAAACGGCTGGCCCCGGACGTAGCTCCGACTTCCTCCAGCTCCTTCGACACCTGTAGTAGTCCAGTCCTCATGATGTGGGTGCCGACCGGAGATGTTTGGACGATAATTGCGATGATCAACAGGTATATGGAACCATACAGCCCGAGAAATATCCCGCCGGTCCCGAGGAAGATAAGGAGCAAAGAGAAACTAAGTAGTATTCCAGGCACGGCCCAGGGCAACCACGTGCCCCACTCCAGAACGCTGCGACCGACGAATCGCTCGCGGACGATTAGGTAAGCGATGAAGGAAAATAAGAGCGCGCCTACAACCGCCGAGATCACGCCCAGCATCAAAGTATTGCGGACCGATCGAAGGAATATGCTGTCATTTAGCACGGTCGTCCAATGCGCAGTGGTCCACGGGTGTGGCAGGTCGGGGAAACCGAACACCCGCATAAACGTACCAAGGAGCAAGACGACTTGAGGCAGCACGACTAAGATGGTGACCCAGAGCATGCAAAAGGCGAATATTAGCCACTTCCAAATCCCCAAGTCCGCTCGACGAGGCGAGTAGCCTTTACCAGAAATCGTCGTGTACTGGCGGTTGCCTAGGAGCACCCGCTGCAGCCATACGAGTCCGAAAATGGTTACGAGAAATACGGTCGAGAGTGCCATCGCTGGCTCATAGCGGGCCGGTTCGCGGCTAATAAAGAAATAGATGGTGGTGCTGAACACTTCGAGGCCCGCTCGGCCGCCAAGCACAAGCTCGGTTTCAAATGCCTCCAGCGCTTTGATGAATCCTAGGCTTGCTGACACGAGAATGGCAGGAGCAAGAATCGGAACTGTAATCCGGAGCAAGGTCTTAAAATTGCTACAACCTGATACGCGCGCGGCCTCTTCTAACGAGGCGTCCATCGTTCGAAAGGCAGGAGTGATGAGCAGAAAGCGTATGGATGTGCTGCCGGCCAGATGCGCCCAAATGATGCCCTCATATGAGTAGATATTGAAAGGGCTGATACCGACGGCGTCTCGGAGGAACGTATTAATGATGCCAAATCGCGGGTCCAAGAGGAGGATCCAAGACAACGTTTCGGGCAACGAGGGGAGGAAGAAGCTCATCCACAGCATGAACTCGATAAAAGCTCTCATGGGGACGTTAGTTCTGGTCACTACCCAAGCGAAGAAGATGGCAAAGGACATCGAAAGCGCCGTTCGAATGACGGCTAAAATGAAGGTATTTGCCAAAGAAGGAAAGATCCTGGGATCGCCAAAGGCGGTATGATAGGCGGATAGGCTAAAGGCGCCTTCGGCGATCGGAGGCCGGAAACTAGATACAATGAGGAGGAGGATTGGATAGACGGTGAAGAAGCCGACAACGCCGACGAGAACCAAAAGAGCGATCTGCCGGATGAGACGAGCGCGGCCATAGCGGACCGACATGGGAGGAGTGGCAACCTTCAATCGACCAAGCATGACACCCACATACTCCCCGTTCGGACAAGAGTGTGCGACATTCTGGATCCCCCTGCCTTGGCGGCCTTGGCAGGGACATCTACGGGATGCAAGGACCTGCTTACCGCAAGCGGGGGTTCATTGCCGCTTCCGTGCGGAACCGGCATGGCAACGGCGCTCCGGCATTCCTGCAAGAAGTGGAGCGCCGCAGGCAAATTCGAGACAGTCGTGTAATCCCTACATGCAAATCGAAAGAGACAGAGGCCGGGCTATGTGTTTCTCACTCACTGAGGTGCCCGAACTTTTGGAGCCAACGCTGCCCGCATCACAGTCGCTCCTATGAGAACGCCTAGTGCGAACACGTCGCCTGCATGGCTAGCCCTCGCGGTATGGGTGAAGATCGCTATCTTTACCGCCCCATTTCTTTGAAAAGCTGAAGCACCCGGTCTTCCAGTTTGTCACGCCTCGCCAGTTCCTCCTCCGTATCTGTGTTGAGAGTGTTTGGCCTCGGCCGAATTTCAGGGTGCAAGTTTGATACCTTAGCGTCGGTTCGCATCGGATACTCAACGCGAAGCTCGGCAATCATTGAGATGGCTTTTCGCGAGAGAACCCAATTCGCAAACAGTTTCGCAGCGTTAGGGTGAGGTGGATTGGTCGCGATGGCGACCGAAGTACTCGTCGCGTGCCCACCCGGTATTTCGTTCACGATTGACTTGAAGTCAAGAGGCAACCCTTCTTTCCGTAGATCCTCTACGAAGGCAGCGTTTGTCCCCAGAAGTATTTCGTAGGTCCCTCTCGCCGTATTCATGAGCTCTAACTGCGTATTGATGCCGGGAAGGAAGGAGAAATTCTTATTCGCGGCATATCGGCGGACGAATTCCTCGCCCTGCAGAGCGAGGAGCAACCTCGTGATGGTAGCGGCGGACGAACCCCCAGACGGGTGCCCTGCCACTACCTTGTTTTTCCATCTGGGATTAGTCATCAACTCTTCTATGCTCTTTGGCACTTCTTTAGGAGGGACTAGTTTGGTGTTGTAGGCGAAAATTGGCCGCAGACCGCTCCCCACTCTAAGAGCCGTTCTCCCCTTATCAACAAACGGAAGCTTGCCATCGACCCAATTGCTTGGGTTAATCACATCTGGGACAATCAAGAATGGCTCAAGTTGTGTTACTGCGCCGCTAGGTGCCAACACCCCTACAATTCCCGACGTGGGCAGTACCCAAACGTCCACGGAGTTAGCACCGGCTTTGTGCTCGAGTACCACCTTTTGGGTGATCCGTGAGGCCGATCCCTGGATCTGCTCTACCTTAATTCCAAATTCCTTCCGGAAGGCTGCGCCTACCACTTCACG
The DNA here is from genome assembly GCA_050735755.1 of Binatia bacterium. Taxonomy (GTDB): domain Bacteria; phylum Desulfobacterota; class Binatia; order UBA9968; family UBA9968; genus DATMAM01. The sequence continues at coordinate 227 of JBOHVR010000696.1, read as the reverse complement.
GTAATAGTCTCCCGACGCGGTACCGATCACGACGGTGCCTTCGCCCTTCGCTGCCTGTACAAGCTTTGTCCACTGAGGCGTCGCTTGCTGCGTAGGGGTGGGTTCCGCTGCGAAAGAGATGACCGTAAATGCCACAATCAAAACAGCCACCGAGTTCGCTACCGTTAGCAACAGCCTCAGCGCTCCGGTCGTACTACATCTCCTTTCAGTTCGGTTATCCATGGCGC
>JBOHVR010000695.1:0-10226 GCA_050735755.1 Binatia bacterium | reverse complement strand
GTTCAAGGTCGGCTCGCGATTCTGGGCGACATGATCCTAAGAGCCACGGCAACGCTCTTGCTGGAGGAGTTTATTCGGAGATTGCGCGCTCAAGTTGAAGATGAAAGCCGGCAATCCTGATGGGAGGATAAAACGATGCCTGATTCTTATGATGTCATCATCGTTGGCGGAGGCTCGGCCGGCTGCGCCGCCGCGACCCGCCTCTCCGAAGATCCGGCAAGGACGGTTCTCTTGCTCGAGGCCGGTCCCGATCCTCAACCCATTCCTGACATCGTAGCCGAGGCCTCCCAGCAGACCCGTCTACTTCTCGAGTCGCCTTACGTAATGATGTATCCAACGCCGCGAAAAATTGACGGCAGCATTTACTACGCCCTTTCGGGTCGGATTTCGGGCGGCGGGTCATCGGTCAATGTGATGTCCGTACTCCGCCCCACGAAACACGATCTCCAGACGTGGGTGCAACACGGCAACCCGGACTGGTCTTACGAAAATCTTCTTCCCGTGATGAAGCGAATCGAATCCGATCAGGATTATCCTGACAGCCCAATACACGGCAAAGACGGGCCGCTCTACGTGAAACGGCCTTTCACCTTGGACATGCCCGCTTCCGAGCCCGTGAAAGCCTACATTGAGAGAGCCCTGACCATGGGGTTAGCCCGTTGTCCGGACCTCAATGTCCCCGAGCCTCTGGGTGTTTGCGCGTCCCCTTATTGCATCAAAAACGGCAAGCGCCAATCCACGGTTGTCGCCTATCTGAACCAGGCAAGGGAGCGTGCGAATCTCAAAATTATGGCCGAAGCCTTCGTCGTCTGCTTGAAAATTTCCGGCAACCGGGTTGAGGAAGTCCTCTACGAGAAAGACGGGCAGATTCATAGCGCCAGGGCAAATCACGTAGTTTTGAGCGCCGGCGCTTATCACAGTCCCCAGATCCTGATGCTCTCGGGCATCGGTCCCGCGGAGGAATTGCATCGGCACGGCATTAAAATTGTCCACGCTCTCGAGGGCGTCGGTGAAAATTATCAGGATCATGCGGTGGTCTATATGACCTTCGAAGGCGGCAAGCATTTCAGCGCCGACTGGGTCGTTCCGCGTTTTCGCCTGATTATCAAGAGCGATTCCAACCAACCCTGCGGCAACTTTCACATCAACATGCGCCCGCCGACCGAAGTGCAGGGCATCAAGCGGATGATGCCGGTTTCCGCGCACCTGCTCGAGCAGCGCGCGCGGGGACGGCTTTGTTTAAAGAGCGCTGATCCACACGAGCTACCCGAGATCGACTCCCGCATGTTGGAGCATCCGCAGGATATTCAGGCCATGAAGTCCGCTATGCAATTCATTTATGATCTGGTCCAGGATCAGAGCATGAAAGAGTTCTACGGCCCGCTGTTGCAGCCGGGCCCGGCAGACGGCTGGGAAAAATTCGCGCGCGCGACCTACGATAGCTATCACCACGGCGCGGGCACCTGCATGATGGGACCCGGTTCAAACAAGATGGCAGTCGTCGATCAAAACCTTCGCGTTCACGGGCTGGCTAATCTTTGGGTGGGAGACGCCTCGATCATGCCCACGGTCACGCATGCCAATACCAATCTTACCGCAATCATGATCGGGGAGCGCCTCTCGGATCTGATCCAGGCTTGCGCCTAGCCGCCGTGGCCGGATCTCGTCCCATGCCATGCGGGGTGATTCATTTTAACTCCAGATCCTTCACGGGGTCTATCCTCAGCCACGTCGAAGGATTCAGGATGATAACTTCGCCATTATGAGAGTGGAGAATCTTTCTTTTTACGATTTCAGGTTGACCCGGTAGTGGCTCGCTAAAATGAGCCGCTACCCGTGATTTAGCTTGACAGCATCAGTTAAGACCACTAGGATAATTTGTTGTTGAGCAATCTCTTTTTGAGCGCAAAACTGAGCAAGAAATCAAACCCAGAACTGGTCGAGTCTCTCCGCAATAAACTGGATATCTTTGTCAACGACCAGTTTAATACTCCCGAGTTCGTCGCGCTGCTGAGCAGTCCGCTGAGTATGGAGTCGGCGCGGTGGTTCGCTATGCAGACCTACTTCTATACGATGAACCGGCGCGACTGCTGGGCCTATGTCCAGGCGCGCGCTCCACTCGATGTCAAGCAAGCGATCTGGCATCACGAGCAAGACGAGCTGATTCACGACCAACGCGGCGGCGCCGATCACATTACGCTCACCCTCAAGGAGGCCACCGTCTTGGGATTGAAAGCGGAAGACGTTGCCGCAAGCGAGCCGCCGCCGATGGTGCGCGCCGCTCTCTATGCCTGGATCCATATCGCCAGCACGCTCCCCTGGCTGGCGTCCCTAACCGCGAGTCATATCCTCGAGCGGCGCAATAACAGCGCTATTGTCAAGGGGGGAGGAATGTCAAAACGTTGGCGGGAAAAGCTCGTCCGCGAACTGGGGATTAAAGCGGACACGCTTATTTCTTCAAACGTCCATGTAGTAGCGGATATGGAACATTCCGACATCATCTGGGACGCCATTGCGCGTCACGTGTTGGATGAGGTCGCTTACAACCAAGTCTTGGAAGGCACGCAAGAATCTTTGGCAATCGACCGAGCGTACCGCGGAGCCCTGGCTTACGGGATTCGCCAGGTTGCAGCTTGACGCGGCGCAAACCCTCCCCGATCTTTTCACGGAGCAAATACTGCAGGGTAAACTTAATCGTTTCTGACCGTCTAATATAGAAATGCTTCACGGGGTTTCTCATCTAGGGCCTAAGACGGGTACGTCGAGGGCGCAAAAAATCGCCGTATTTGCGGTTTTTTCTTTATTGACGGTATTTTTGGCCCCGGTCGACGCCGATCCCCCATCTGCCGACGCCCCCGCGGAACCGCGCCGATTGGCGGTGCCCTATGCTTTCGAGAAAAGCGAAACGGTTACCTATCAAGCGCACTGGAATGGTATTCCGGTAGCCACCGCTGAGGTTCAGGGCACGCCCCTCCTGATTGAGGGAAAAAAATTCTATCATGTTGAAATTCAAGCAAAAACCATGAGCTTCATCGATTATATTTGGCGCATGCGGGACACCATCACGTCAACATTTGACATCAAGACTTTCCAGCCCCATCGTTTTGTCTTTTTGCAAAGGGAAAACCGCAGGAATACCGACACGACAGCGACCTTTGACCAAGACAAAAACCGCTGGTCTGTTCAGCGTCAAAGGGGAAGCAAGCTAGCCCGCTTTGACTTCACCTCGAGCAGCACCTTGGATCCCATAACCGCCACCTACATCCTTCGCAGCATTGACCTTAAGGTCGGTGATCGCTTGCAGTTCGATGTCTTTGGCGGCAAAAGCAGGTATCTCCTGACGCTCGACGTTGTCGGCCGAGAAACCATCACTTTGAACTCCAGCCCGATCGACACTTACAAGATCGTTCCGCAGGTCAGAAACGTGACCAAAGAAGGTTATTCGGAAAGAGTGCGTCAGGCGACTGTCTGGGTTTCTGCTGACGAGAGAAGAATACCTTTGAGAATAGTCAGCAAGGTGTTTATCGGCAGCGTGCACATGGAACTGCAAAAGGACAGCGTTCAGCTGAAGAAGGCCGCCGCGCCCAAGCTCGCCGCAACCAGCTCCCTTCAGTAATAAGACAAAACGCCCTTAAATCTTTGACTCCGCTGAAAAAACCCGTTCATCCTTCGACAAAGCTCAGGGCGAACGGAAAATGACATCGACCGCATGCAAAATATTCCGTTCATGCTGAGGCGCTCGAAGCATGAATGGGCGGCTCTTTTTACGCGACCCAGTAGGTTTATTTCTTGCCGCCCAGTACTTCGGGGTTCAGCACTTCGGTGGGGTTTTCGTCCAAAAAATTGATGATGTTGCGCATGGCAAGATCGAAGCGCTCCACCAAGACTTCGACCGTCGCATAACCTCGGTGCGGTAGCAGGACCGCGTTATCGAACCCGCGCAGCGGATGTTCCAACGGAAGGGGCTCTTGATCATAGACATCCAAGGCCGCTCCACCCAGTCTACCTTCGCGAAGCGCGCGGACGAGCGCCGCTTCTGAGACGATGGGGCCGCGCGAGGTGTTAACCAGAAATGCCCCCGGCTTCATCAAGGCCAGCTCTTTCTCTCCGATCAGGTCCCTCGTCCCCTGGCTGAGCTTGACGTGGATGGTCACGATATCGGATTGGCGTAAGAGATTTTCGAGCGATACGCGTTCCGCCCCGGCGGCCCGCGCGCGCTCGTCGTTCAAGGTTTTCCCGCACGCAATAACGCGCATCCCGAACGCCTGAGCCAGACGGGCCACTTCTTTGCCGATTCTGCCGAGCCCGACCACGCCCAGGGTCTTGTTGTGCAGCAATTGTCCCGGCATAGGCGGCCACGCTTCCTGGCGCATTCTGCGGTCGACCAGCGGAATCTTTCTTGCTACCGCCAGCATCAGGGCCAAGGTCAACTCGACCGTGGAAACACTGTTATCGCCGCGCGTGCCCGTCACCACAATGCCGCGCCGCGTCGCCTCGGCAAAATCGAAATGTCCCACGGTTACGCCGGTTTGCGAAATCATCCGCAGCCGCGGCGCGAGACCCAACTGCTGCGCGTTGAGACGTGTGCGCTCTCGGACGAGGAGAATGCACTGAGCATCGCCCAGGGCGCGGCTCAGCTCCTCGTCGTTGGCAAGTCGCGTTCGCAACACGGTCACGCGGCCGCGAGCGGCCAGTTCCTTAAAGGCGGGAGCTTCAGCGGCAAGCCCTTCATAATCATCCAAAACCACAACCCGCGGCCTGTCTTGCGTTTCGTTTGCCATGGCGGGGCTTGTTCGACTTTCTAAAGGATCGCCGTCACTTCAACTTCGACCAGCTTTCCTTCAGTAGAAAAGCCGTCGACGAATCCAACCTCGAAGCGCGGGATCCGAGCTTTGACGTGCGCCTGGAAAAGATCTTTTAGGTAAGCGACCCTCTCGCTCTTGTGCAGGAAACAGGAAACCCTGGCGACTTGATTCCAGGAGCTTCCCGCATCGGCAAGTGATTCCGTAATGCGCGGCACAATGTCCGCGAACTGCTGCTCCAGGGCGGGAAGAACCGCGGTAACGCCCGAGAGAAAAATCACGGAGTCATAGATCAGATAGCGCAACGGCGTAATTGGCGGCTCGTACTCTTTCAGGGTCTTCTCCAGTTGTTCTCGTGTCGGCCGCATAGCGAGAAGATCCAGCGCCACCCGCGCCCCCGAATCGAAATAGTCCGGCGCAATATAACTGGAGCCAGCCGATCGCCCCTTACCCGTCAAAATGCGCGCCCTTTCACTGCTGGCCTCATTACGGCTCTCCCGGTCTCTGGCCCAAAGTCTCGTTCGCACCACGTTTTCTAAGGAAAGGCCCATCCCGGCAAGCTCCTTAGAAAAACGCTCAAAGGCGCTCGCCAACTGCTTGGTTGCGGAGCCTTCGGGTCTTCCTTCACAGGAAAGCGCGACGAACTCTCGCTCCAGCCAGCTATAAACTCTCTTGCGCATGAAAAACAGGAAGCTAGTCGGCTGATACCGCACACGGCTTGACGAAGTCAAGCAGTGTGTTGAGAAAGGGGGGTTAGAGCTTGCCCTGAAATCTCAAGTGCTGAACTCGATCGCCCAGGATCTCGATTAGCTCCTCGCTGTGGAGCCGCTCGGGAATCTCGAGCGAATCAACCCCTAATAGATGCAGCCTCTCACTGAGTTCGTTCAGATCCGCGTGAATGCGCCTGTACTCTTCCACGTGCGCCAGGCAACCAAGGATTTTTTGATCGATTCCGTCCACGTAATCGGCCAGGAGATTTTTCTTCTCCTCAAAGACCGCGCGTAAATGCATGATATTCGCCTGGACAATTTGCTCATCCAGCGAACGCATTTGGTGCTCGAAATTTTTCTTCATGTCCAGGAGAGCCTGCATCAGCCGCTCATAGGTTTGCTCCGCTTTCATGAGATCTTCCTCCACTATGATATTCCCGTCGCCCAAGTAACGATGGACCAGAGTTTCCGAGATCTTTTTTTTGATACAAGACAGTTGTCCCCGGGTTTCGTGGATTTTCTGTTCTACCCGCTTCGTCTCAACAATGACCTTTGCCAGCTCTTCAATGAGACCTATAACCATTTCGCCTTTCCCACCGGCATCGCCTGTTCGAGCAAATTCTTTCCCCTCCAGGTCGCGGTACCGCCGACCGGCCAGCCCTCGATTCTGTGGTTCTCTGAATTCCTCTGTAGGAACCTGTCTGGTCCCCTGTTGACATGGCTTCCTAAGCTAGCAAAAATCTTACCCCATGTCATCTTGGACGGCTCACAGCCTTTGCCTCGCTTCTTTGCAAGCCATGACGACGGGCGCGTGCCCTTTCACGCACAATGATTCGACCCCGATAAACCCCGCCTGCCGCAGCCACTCGAGGTATTCGGACATCGTGAAGGTATCTCCCTCATCGGTTCCCAGAAGCGTATTCAGCGCGAGCAGTAGCGGCAAAAACTCACTCGCCCTCCCCTCATCAGCGATGTAGTCCATGATTAACAGCCGCCCCTTATTTTTCAGCGCCCGAAAGCATTGGCTGAAGAGTTCCCGGCTCCGGCGCGGGCCCTCAGAATGGCAGATATGGCCCAGCAATACGAGATCGAATTCTTGCTCCCCCAGATCGACCGTGAGGATTTCCCCTCCAATAAATCGGTACTGCTTTTCCACGCCGAAGCGGCGGGCGAACTTTCGCGCGAGCGCCAGGACCGGAGGAAAATCTATGGCGGTGACTTCAAGCTGGGGGCATTGGCTCGCAAACGGAAGGGACCAAACCGCGGAACCGGCGCCGACATCCAGAATTCTCGTTGGAGTGGCCTTCTGGAGCACGGCGCGCGCTAGTTCCCAGGCGCTGTGCTTGTGGAATTGAAAGAGGGCCTCGATGACTTCAAAGTCGTATGCCTCTCTGTCCGCATCGGGAAAAAGCCCCAGGGTCGGCCGTCCGGTTCTGACGGCCTCCGGCAGCGTCAGCCAATACTTCATCAGCTGGGCAGAGCCCGAAAACAGATGGCCGACATAATTCTCGCTTGAGGGCAGCAAATAGCTGCGCGCCACGGCGGTCAGGTCATAGGTTTGGTTTCTTTTTTCCACAAACCCCATCGCTGCGAGACAGTCAAGAATTCTGCGCAGCCCTTTCTCAGAACACCGCAGGAGTGCAGCGAGACGATCAAGGCTGTTGGCGCCGCCCTCGAGGGCGGGGAAAATTTCCAGCTCCAGCGCCGTCCACAAGATAAGTTGTGGGGCAAAAGAAAAATTGATCTCGTTCAGGGCCCCTTTTTTCAATTCCCGGGATAGCGTCATCATGGTTTTCCTTTCGATTTCACGAGAAACTTCGCGTGCGAGCCGCCGACCCGATGACAACCGTGCAACAGGGAAAGACTTATCATCTACCTGCCGCCTGCGGAAGAGGTCTTTCCGATGATGAAATTCCAAAAAATCTTGGACAGTCCGGAACGAACCTGTTAAAGGTAGCACCCATGGAACAACCGACACTCAAGCGCCAGGTGGGACTCTTTGACGCGGTGATGTTGATATCGGGCGATATGATCGGCGTGGGCATTTTCGTGACGACCGGATTTATCGCCGCGACGCTTCCGTCGCCGGGCGGCATACTGTTGATCTGGACTCTCGGCGGGCTTTTAGCGCTAGCCGGGGCGCTTAGCTGCGCTGAGCTTTCGGCCAGCCTGCCTTTCGCCGGGGGAGACTATATCTACATCCGGGAAGCGTACGGCAAACTCATCGGATTTCTTTCCGGGTGGTCGTCGTTTCTCGTGACTTTCTCCGGGTCGATTGCCGCCATTTCAGTCGGATTCGCCAGCTTCATGGCATTTTTCTTCCCAATTCTTAGCTCTGATAATGTTCTTTTTACGACGGCGGTTATCGGTCATCCGATCAAGGTCTCCATCGCAACGCTTTTTTCCATCGCTGCGGTAATGATTTTGTCAGCGATTCACTACGTGGGTGTTAGACAGGGAGTTTTGCTGCAAAATATTCTGACCACGCTGAAAATCGGTTCTCTTCTGGGAATCATCCTTCTGGGCGTGTTGGTGGGCAAAGGGAATACGGAACATTTCGTTCCGTTCTTTGACCCCTCGAAGCTAGCGGACTTCAGCGTATTCGGCGCAGCCTTCATTCCAGTCATTTTTGCCTACGCGGGGTGGAATGCGGTGATCTATGTGGCGGGCGAAGTGAAGCAGCCGGAGAGAAATTTGCCCCGCGCGCTGGTATGGGCCAATTTACTCGTCATTCTTTTGTATCTCGCCATCAATGTCGTTTACATCTATGCCGTGCCGGTCACGGAGATGAAAGGGGCGCTGCGAGTCTCCGAGGTGGCCACAACCGCCTTGCTGGGCCGGCAAACGTCGGCCTGGATCACCGCCATTATTACCGTTTCGATTCTCGGCGCGCTCAATGCCGTCATCATGCTCGGCCCGCGCATCTACTACGCGATGGCGCAGGACGGTGTATTCTTTCGCGGCCTCACGCGTGTTCATCCCAGCTACGGCACGCCGGCGAATGCCATTGTTCTGCAAGCGCTGTGGTCGTGTGTTCTGATTGTGACCGGCACGTTTGACGCGCTCTTTACGTACGTAAGCGTCGTTATCTCGCTTTTCTCTGCTCTGACGGTCGGTTCAGTAATCGTGCTCCGCATTCAAAGGCCGGAGCTGAAACGGCCCTACAAACTTTGGGGTTATCCGGTCGTCCCAATCTTCTTTATTGTGGTCAACCTGTGGATTGCTTGGGGCTCGTTAATGTCAAAACCTTGGGAATCGCTCGGCGGTGTGTTGATCGTTGGCATGGGCATTCCCGCTTACCTTATCTGGCAGAATCGGCTAAAACGAGGGCAGGAGCAGTCCCAACCGAAGCTCGCTTGATTAAGGTCGTTAGCCATGGCCATCCGAATAACCCGGGTCTATACCAGAACGGGCGATCAGGGAGAGACCGCTCTGGTGGGGGGCAAGCGCGTCCCCAAAGATTCGCCGCGCATTGAAGCGTACGCCGCCATTGACGAGCTCAACTCGATCGTAGGACTGGCGCGGGTTTTCAACGAGGAGAAGCTAGCCGAAGGCGAAGCGCACACTTTTTTGAATGAGATCCTGCGCCAGGTTCAGGAAGAACTCTTTGACTTAGGCGCGGAGCTGGCAACACCGCCTGATTTTCCTCATGCGGCGGGATTTCGCGTCGGCGCGCCCGAGATCAACACGCTCGAGCGCATCATGGATGACTGCCAGAAGGAGTTGAAGCCCCTGCCCTCTTTCATACTCCCGGGCGGAGGAAGAATCGCCGCTTATCTTCATCAATGCCGCACGGTTTGTCGCCGCGCCGAGCGCGAGATCCTTCGCCTCTCGCGCCTCGAGAAAGTCGACGAAAACGTGATCAAATACGTGAATCGGTTGAGCGATCTGTTTTTTGTCCTGGCACGCTGGATCGCCGCGCGCTCCGGAGAAAAAGAATACCTGTGGCAGAGAGGAATAAAGCAGAAAGTAAAAAGGGGAAAGTAAAAAAGACGGGACTCGCCTCGTTATTCGTGTGCGATTTGTTGCCTTTCCAGGAAAACCAGTCACGATCACGAATCACGGATACGATCACGTTCACGGGGGATTTCAACGATGGGCATGTTGGACGGAAAGAAAGGTCTAATCTTCGGCGTCGCCAATGAGCGCAGCATCGCCTGGGCGATTTCTGAGACCCTGCGCCGGGAGGGAGCCGACCTCGCGTTTACTTATGCAGGTGAGGCTTTGGAAAAGAGGGTTAGGCCTTTGGCGGAAGGGATCGGCGCCAAGATCATCCTGCCTTGCGATGTGACCAAAGACGAAGAAGTGGATCTGGTCTTCGGCCGCTTGCAGCGAGAATGGGGCGCGCTCGATATTCTGATTCACTCCATCGCATTTGCCAACAGAGAAGAGCTTTCCAATCCCTATGTTCAGACCAGCCGGCAGGGGTTTCACCTCGCGCTTGACGTGAGCGCGTACTCGCTCGTGGCTCTCACGCGCCAAGCGGTCCCGCTCATGGAAGGGCGAAACGGATCAGTCCTGACGATGACCTATTTGGGATCGGAGAAGGTTATCCCGAACTATAATGTCATGGGCATCGCCAAGGCTGCGTTAGAGGCGAGCGTGCGCTATCTCGCTGCGGATCTTGGGCCCAAAGGGATTCGCGTGAACGCCATTTCCGCCGGTCCTATCCGCACCCTGGCAGCGGCGGGGATTGCCGGCTTCAAAGATATGC
>JBOHVR010000694.1:0-8746 GCA_050735755.1 Binatia bacterium | reverse complement strand
CCTCTCTGCATATTTCGCAAATGTGGCACTCCGGCCGGCGATCCCGAGTGCCTCCGCCTCTTCTGCTGCCTGCCGGTGAAGCGTGCAGGCCTCGTGGATTTGTGCGGCGAGGGCTTCGATCCGCGCCACGATCCGCCGCTGCTCTGGAAGTGGGGGGAGAGGGATTTTAAGAGCTAGAAATTTTTCCTCTTTAAGTCGGTTTCTGCTTGTGGGAGTCCCACCCGTGCTTAGACTAAGTGCCTCATCCCACGACGAAACACGGCTAAAATATTTCCATAGATACCTTCCATCCACCCGCTGCTGGTTAACCGTGAAGCATGGAAACTCGTTGGAGACGTAACAGCCGTAATTTGCACGGGTTGCAAGGGCAAAAGAGCCTTTCCAGGCAAAAAGGCGGTTATAGACGAAGTCCTCTTCTTCAACTCTGTAAACCTTATCGGCTCGAATTTCTGAGCCAGGCAGTACATCCTTGATGTAAAGCCCTTCGGCGTACCAGTGAGCCCCTAGGATTTTGTACGTTTCCTCAGGATCAACACGTTCCGGACGACTTACCGGCCTGAGCACTTCACCCAGTGGAACCAGCGGCCAAGAATTGTTCACCGCAACGGCTCCCCTAGTGCCCGCTTGATTTCTGCCATGATCTCGGCAATGCGCTGCTCTTTATTGAGGATGTCGTCGGCCAGTTGTTCGGGTGGGAGGTGTTCGAAGTCGGTGACGGCGTTGGGATTTTTTCGGTCGAGCTTGCAGCCGCTGGCGAGGAGTTCGGCGGCAGAGACTTTCCAGGCACGGTCGTTTTCCTGGCGTTGACTCCACCATTTGAGACAATCGGCAAATTCCTCAAACTGAATAGGCTGAGTCTTCGTATAATTCTTTCGCCCTTCGGGGAGTGGCTGCTCGTAGTACCAAACCTCTTCCGTCGGATGGGAGCGGTCGAAAAACACGAGGTTCGTCGGGATGCTCGTGTAGGGAGCGAAGACGCCATTGGGGAGCCGGACGATGGTGTGGAGGTTGAAGTCCTTGAGCAGCTCCTCTTTGATGCGGGCGCAGACGCCGTCGCCGAAGAGTGTGCCGTTGGGGACGACCACGGCGGCGCGGCCGGGTTTAGGCTGACGCTTGAGCTTGCGCATGATGAGCTGTAGGAAGAGCAGTGCAGTCTCGGAGGTCTGCTTGTCTTCGGGGAAGTTGCCGAGGATGCCGCGCTCTTCTTCGCCGCCGAACGGCGGGTTGGTCATGATGATATCAACCCGGTCTCTGTCGCCCATTTCACGGAGCGGAAAACGAAGGCTGTTTAATGGATCGATCTTGGGCGATTCCAGGCCGTGCAAGACAAGGTTCATCTGAGCCAGCAAGTAAGGCAGCGGCTTGGCCTCGCCGCCGAAGATGCTCTGGGTTTGAAGAATCTTCCGGTCTTCGACCGTTTTGCACTGCTTCTCTAAGTGCTTGAAGGACTCGACTAAAAAGCCACCGGTGCCGCAGGCTGGGTCGAGAATTACTTCGCCCAGTCTCGGATTGATCACCTCGACCATGAAGCGGACGACTGGCCGAGGCGTGTAGAACTCCCCCGAATCGCCGGCGGCGTCCCGCATCTCCTTGAGCATCGATTCGTAGAGATGGCCGAGCGTGTGGATCTCGTCGCTGCTGGTGAAGTGAATGTCGTTGACCTTGTTGATTACGTCCCGGAGTAGATAGCCGTTGATCATGCGGTTGATCGTGCCTTTGAAAACAGTGGCGATAACGTCGCGCCGGTCGCCGCCGTTCGCGCCCTGGAGGCCGCGCAGGTAGGCGAAGAGACCCGGGCCTTTGGTGCCGTCGGGACGAACGGCCTCTTCGTTGTTAACAAAGGAGATCAGCTCGTCGCCGGTAACTCCCTCCGGTTTCGCGGCCCAGTCGCGCCAGCGATACGGCGGCTCCAGAGCAGCCCGAAAGCGCTTGCCGCTCATCTTGGCTTCCTCTTCTCGAATCTGCTCCATGTCGTCGAGAAATTTGAGGAACATGATCCAGGTCAACATGGGCAGACGGTCGAGGTCGCCGTTCAGTCCCTTGTCCTTGCGCATGATGTCCCGGCAGGCTTTGACGATAGAGGAAAGTCGCTGCGCAGTGGTGAGAGGTTGATGATTAGTGCTCCTGTTGCTTCGCGCCATGACTATCTTCCCTTTTCAAGAAACATTTTCGTTGTTGTCAGAAACTCCTGCGCTTGCCCAATCAAAAGACTCGCATCTTCCGCCGTTAACTCCGCCTCTATACCATAGTCTCCAGTAATCCGCTTACTAAAAGCTGATAGAAGCCAGCGATGATATTTCTTGTCCAGCAAGCCGTTCTTAGCGAAGTGCTCGGCGAAAGCGCTATGCACGCCCGCATGCTTGCGGAAGCGCAATTCTTCTTCATTGAGCAGGGCTTGAGCGGCATAAAACATGGCGTAATAAGCTCTGCCGACGCTAAACTCTGCGTCTCCACTCTTCATTAAGCCCTCCGCGACTTTCAACGAGCGGGCTGCTTTCTCCAACAGTTTTGCCGTTGTCTTTTTCACGCGGGGATGGCTTCGTCACGAACATTGGACAAAAAAGGCGTATCGCCATGCAACCATTCGCGTTCCCGCGTGAAAACCAGACTGATCGTAACTCCATGTTTCAAAGAAAGATCGCCAGCGAGTTCCGCCGTCCGATCAACTTCACGCGCATAGCTTTTAAAATCCTGCAGCACCACCATGACATCAAGATCGGATTCCCGATCCGCCTTACCCCGCGCGTAAGAACCAAAAAGATAAACTCCCTTTAACCGTTTTCTATAAAGCAGTTCGAGACCGGATTTGAGTTCGTCCAGAATGTCTTGAGTCGGCAGTTTAAGCTGAATCGACTGAACAGACCTTTCTCTGACTTGTGGCACGTCATTGAAGGTTGATTGCTCGGGATATTCGCTTCCTCCACGTATGGCGAGTTGGAGGGTAGCTTGGGTTGAGGGATTGATGCCTTCCGGCATTCTTACTGGCGCTTCAAGCAGTTCTTTTCTTCTTACTAGACCCTTTTTAATCGCGTCCTTCGCTACTGCGGATAGTCTCTCGTCGTCCAGGTGTGAGCGCGCAAGATCGAGAATGGTGCGAAGAGGCGTGGTAACAGGAAGATCGTCTCGCTTCTCTATTTCCAACGCGCTCAAATTTGCTTTATGAAGGACGAGACTCTTGGCTGGTCTCTTACGAAAATCGAGCGGCACAGTTAGATGAATCTTTGAAGGAAGTAGATCTCCAAGTTCATATAGCGAAGCCGCCGTTTCGTGCGAGATTACGCCCTTTTTTCGACTCCATAGCCACCACCGCATCAGGTCCTCATGTTCCGCCGCGGGAAATTTCTTGAGGCGGTAAATCCCGTGATCTACCCGAATCCAGTTCCCTTGTTTGACGTGAAAGTGCTGATGTGGGTAGTCGTAGCCTAGCCTCTTAGCATCGGCTGATGTGAAATATCCCTGTTGACTCTCCGCTACTTCGAAAAGGCGGTGGGATTTTTCAGCCCTAGTTTCCATGCAAAAACCTTATATTAAATTTAAGGTTTTTGCAAGCTTCTTCTGTATATCTGGACAATCCTTAAAGTTACTTTAAGTTTTGTGCTTAAAAGGCTTAAACCCCTACAAGAACCTTACAGTCTATGTACTATGTAGGGATTTGGGATCGACGAATGGCTTATGCGGCATAAAGAAGAGCTTGGAGCTCTTGGACTGCCTCTTTGAGTTTGTCAGCGCCTCCAAAGAGCCGAGCTATCTCAATAACATTTCCCCGCTCCGAAATCGGTGGCACCTTCAGGGCATCCGGAATCACAAACTGCGCGGTCCCATGTTCCGCGTATTTCTCTAAGAGCTCGTTGAGGATCGCTCTAGCCTCGGGACTATACCGGTCGAAGAAGTCCTTCTTATCCTTGCGCAAGCGCTCCGCTCTCTCCCTGCGACTTCGAATCGGGGCATTGAACGCCACATAACAAAGTAAATCGAAAGGGTCCGCATTCGGTTCGCTGGTAGCGGCTCTAAGCTCGTCGAAGTCAATTCCCCTTTCTTCGAGCTTGGCGATAATGTCGGCGCGGAGGTTAGCATCCGCCCAGCGTCGGTGCAGCTCGATGAGAGACGGGCAGAGAGTGCGCACGCTATCTGCGGCATAATCCGTAAACTTGACGACGCGAAGCTGCCGTCCATCCGGGTCTAACTCGTAGACGAGATGGGCTACAATCTCCACCTGGCCGCCGTCATAGTAATATTTTCGTCGCGTCCCCTCGGACTCGTCGGATATCACTGGATCGGTTTCCCGCCCCTCAGGCTCATCGCCGACGCTCTCTCCGACCGGCTCGTAAGTCTGCCGTGTCGTTTCGCCTGCCTCACTTATCTCTTCTTCGGAAATCAGCGCCGGCTCGCCGTCGAAATCCGGATCGGCAAACAAGCGCGTCGCGCTCCCGGTGTAATCCAATATGTTGAAAAAATACTTTCCGTAATCGTCCCGAACGCGAGTCCCGCGACCGATAATTTGTTTGAACTCAACCATCGAGTTGATCACTCTCGCAATGACGATATTCTTGCACGTCGGAACATCAACGCCGGTCGTAAGAAGCTGAGAAGTTGTGAGGATAGTAGGCGTTACCGTTTCGAGTTCCTGAAACTTGCTCAGGTGCCCGCGACCGATATCGCCCTCCTCTGAGGTCACGCGGCACGCATAATCGGAATACCGCTGCATCAGATCGCTGTTGAGTTTAGTCACGGCTCGCCGCATTTCATCGGCATGCTCCTGATCGACGCAGAAGACGATCGTTTTTGCGAAGCGGTCTGTCTTCTTGAGAAAGGCCGTCAGGTGTCGCGCAATGGCTTCTGTACGCGCCTTTAACGCAACAATCCGTTCAAAGTCTTGGGTCGTATACTCGCCATCCGGAATGCTGCGCCCGTAACGGTCTAAGTCTTCTTTTGAGGGTCGCCACCCCGTAGCATCCCACTGAGTAACGACGCGATGCACTTTGTACGGAGCAAGGAACCCGTCTTCGATGCCCTGACGCAAGCTGTACGTGTAAATAGGATTCCCGAAATAGCGATAGGTGTCTCGGTTATCCCTCCTGAGCGGGGTCGCAGTCATTCCGAGTTGATAGGCCGGCTTGAAGTAGGTCAAAATCTCCCGCCAGTTGCTCTGATCCTTGGCGCTGCCGCGGTGGCACTCGTCTACGACGATCAGGTCGAAGAAGTCCCGGCCGAACTCGCGATAGAGGCCAGGTCTGCGCTCATCCTTGGCAATGGCCTGATAGATGGCGAAGTACATCTCCCGGCCCTTGTTGACCTCGCCGTTCTCGATCTTCCACCGGGCATCGCCGAAGGGCGTGAAGATCTTATCTTTGGGATCGTCGATCAGGATGTTTCTGTCTGCGAGATAAAGGATTTTGGGGCGGCGATGTTCGCCCGTTCGGTTCCATCGCATGCTCCAGAGCTTCCAGCAAATCTGAAAGGCGACAACGGTTTTGCCCGTTCCCGTCGCCATCGTGAGAAGGATTCGGCTGTCTCCCTTCAGGATCCCTTGGACAGTCCGATTAATCGCGATCTCTTGATAATAGCGGTGACCTTTACCTATGGAAGTGTTTGATGGGGTAAGAGCACGATTCGCGAGCTGATCGTCATCGAGGCCTTCGCTTGCCCGAAGCCGTCTCCAGAGTTCATCCGGGCTTGGAAACGAGTCGTGCTCAGTCTCGTTACCAGTGACGTAATCAAATTCCACGACGCCATGACCGTTGGTTGCGTACGCGAATTTTATCCCAAGTATCTCAGCATAGTCTTTCGCCTGCTGCAGACCATCGCCACACAATTTATACGCGGCTTTTGCTTCTACCACTGCTAATGGCAGATCACGCGTATAGCGCAGCAGGTAATCCGCGCGTTTTGGACGGCGCCTCCGCGATTTATCGCCGATGGGGATAATGCGACCGTCAGTAAAAGTTTTCTGCTCGCTAATTTGATCGTCGTTCCACCCCGCGGCGTAGAGTTTCGGAAGGACATACTTTCGGCAGGTATCGGCTTCGGTGATCATAGAAGCAGAGAGCTGCTGGACGTAAAGTTTTGGATCGCGACTTCCTGATAGGCCAAGATGTTCGCCTCGCTTTGATCGCGCATGGCCCAGCCGGCTTGGGCAAGCAGCCGGTCGATGTTTTCTCTGGCTCTATCCTCGGGAGTGGGCAATTACGTCCGGTCCTCTTAGAAAATCAAATTTCGCGAATTTTAAGCGATTTGGCGGGCCTGTGACAAGCCATAAGGACAGACAGACGCGGAGAGGGTCGAGGATTGAGTATGGAAGATCGAGGATAGCGGGGACAAAAGACCGAGGATAGAGGATGCCGCGAAGAAAGGCAGTCGAGGATAGAGGGAAGATCGCGAGCAAACCGGCGAGATCGGCCAGATTGTAGCCCTTACGTAGTCATTGAAACTGACGGCAAAGCGGGCCTATTATGTGGCCATGCTGATCGATTGGCATTCGCATCATACGCCGCCCGAAATCGTTGAAGAGTTCGCCCAGCTAACCGGCAAGAAACCAGCCGTAGACCAATACGATTCGCCGGATTTTTCCACGCGCGTCAAAGAATTGGATGCGTCGCGGCTGGACGTTCAGCTTGTGTGTCAGGGTGCCGGTCTTAACGCGGACCGGTTTCCGGCGAACTTGGCGATGTCGCTAGTGAAGAGATCGAATGACGTGATCGCTGAGAGGATTTCCCCTTATCGCGACCGCTTCTTTGGTGTAATCGCGGTTTCTTTAAAGAACATTGCGGAGTCAGCGAACGAAGTCGAACAGATGGCGCAGAGGGGATTTCGCGCGGTTCTGCTTTATCCGCGTACCGATGGAGAAGTCGTAGTCGATACTCCGGAGGCCGACCCGCTCTTCGCCAAGATTGCCGAGCTTGGGCTGCCCATCTTTCTCCATGGTGCCGCGTCTTCGAACGATCCGAGTCTAAAGAAACTGGAGGACCAGGGCGCGGGAGTTCTCTACAGCGTTGTATCCGACGCTCAGGTGTCCGAATGCGTGGCGCGGATGATCGCTGCGGGCGTTTTCGACCGCCACCCGAATCTCAAAATTGTCATCCGCACCGGCGGCGGGGGGCTCCCGCTCTTGCTGCACCGGTTCTTTTGGAAGCACAAAGGCCCAAAAGGCGAGCAGCGTTATTCAGAGATCTTGCTGGAGCATTTTCTCATCGATACGGCCGGCGTAAATGCGAGGACGCTCCAATTTTTGATCGAGACTCTCGGTGAAGACCGGATCGTCTTCGGCTCCGACTACTGCGGCGGCCTCGGGCCGCTGGAGAAAGCGTTTGTTGCCGTCGACCAACAATCCAATCCCGCTCACATCAAAGCTTTCACCGAACGCAACTCACGTCGCTTGCTCCATCTGTAGCGTGGTGTCTCAGAACTCCGCAACAAGATTACGCTTCTTCCGACCGAAGGGGTCGGGCGCGCGCGCGAGCAAAACCCAGGAATAGAACCAATCTGGATTACCGCCCTTCGACTGCGCTCAGAACATGCTTTCGCGGTAATGACGGATGGCCGGGTCCGATTTTCAAGTGCCGACGTTCCATGAAGTGAGATAAGTTTCCTGTTCCTTGGTCAGCTTATCGATGCGGATTCCCATGCTTCCCAGCTTCAGTTCAGCCACCCAATCCTCTACCGCCCGGGGCACATCATACACTTGGGGCGTAAGCTGTTGGCGGTTCTTCACCGCCCATTCGGACGCCAGGGCCTGAGTCGCAAAGCTCATATCCATCACTGAGGCGGGATGGCCTTCGGCGGCGGCGAGATTCACCAGCCTTCCCTCCCCGACAAGATAGATCCTCTTGCCACCGGGAAGAACGTAGGCATCGACGTGGTTCCGGACATTCTTTTCTTCCTTGACCGCCATTTTCTTCAGCGACTTAAGATCGATTTCGATGTCAAAGTGGCCCGAGTTGGCGAGAATCGCCCCGTCTTTGAGAAGCTTCAAATGCTCCGCCCCGATCACGTGCATGTCGCCCGTGAGCGTGATGAAGAGATCGCCGACGCGCGCCGCCTCTTTCATCGTCATCACTTCGAACCCATCCATGGAGGCTTCGAGCGCCCGAATCGGATCGACTTCGGTTACGATCACCTTCGAGCCCATGCCGCGCGCCCGCGAGGCGACGCCCTTGCCGCACCAACCATAGCCGGCAACCACCACTTTCTTTCCCGCCAGCAGAATGTCCGTAGCCCGGATGATGCCGTCGATCGTCGATTGTCCGGTGCCGTAGCGATTGTCGAAGAGATGCTTGGTACTGGCGTCGTTGACCGCAATGACGGGAATTTTGAGATTGCCGCCGGCCGCCAAGGCGCGCAACCGGATCACGCCCGTTGTAGTTTCTTCCATGCTGGCGATCATGCCGGCGGCAAGACCGGAATATTCCTGATGCAGCATGGAAACGAGATCGGCGCCGTCGTCCATTGTGATGACGGGCTCGTGATCCAACGCCGCGCGCAGGTGCCGATAATAGGTTTTATGGTCCTCGCCGCGAATCGCAAAAACCGGCACGCGATCGTATTGCACCAGCGCCGCGGCGACGTCGTCTTGCGTCGATAACGGATTAGAGGCGCATAGCACCACCTGAGCTCCGCCGGCCTTCAAGGTCTGAATCAAGTTCGCGGTTTCGGCTGTGACGTGAAGACACGCCGAGAAGCGCAGGCCGCGCAGCGATTTTTCCTTTTCAAAGCGCGCGCGCACCCGCGCCAGCACCGGCATATCCTGACC
>JBOHVR010000693.1:0-8537 GCA_050735755.1 Binatia bacterium | reverse complement strand
GCCCCATTCTCTGTTTCGTGGGCCCTCCTGGCGTCGGAAAAACCTCTCTGGGGAAATCGATCGCGCGTGCCCTGGGAAGAAATTTCGTAAGAATGTCTCTGGGCGGCATCCATGATGAAGCCGAAATCCGCGGTCATAGACGTACTTACGTGGGCGCCATGCCCGGGAGGATCATTCAGGGAATTAAGCAAGCCGGCTCAGGAAACCCTGTGTTCATGCTCGATGAGATCGATAAGGTCGGCGCTGATTTTCGCGGCGACCCCTCTGCCGCGCTTCTGGAAGTCCTGGACCCCGAACAAAACCATGCTTTCAGCGATCATTATCTCAATCTTCCTTTTGACCTATCCCATGTGCTGTTTATCTGCACGGCCAACCTTCTTGACCCCATTCCTCCGGCGTTGAAAGATCGAATGGAAGTTCTGCAGCTGTCGGGTTACACGAATGAAGAGAAGCAAGAAATCGCCCGTCATTATCTAATCCCGAGACAGCTCAGCGAAAATGGCATCAGCGATGATTATTTGGAGATCTCAAAAGATGGCTTAACGAGGATCATCTCCCAGTATACAAAAGAAGCGGGTCTGAGAAATCTGGAGCGGGAAATTGCGTCCGCCTGTCGCAAGGTGGCGCGCAGGCTTGCGGAAGACAAAAAAGAGCCGGTGCGGGTAACCGGGCGTAACGTCCATCTCTTTCTTGGCCCCCCGCGCTACATCCCGGAAGCCGAACAGGAGCAGGACGAGGTTGGCGTCGCCACCGGACTCGCCTGGACCAGCACGGGTGGAGAGGTGCTCTATGTTGAAGCGTCACTTTCTAAGGGGCGGGGCAACCTGACGCTAACGGGTCAACTGGGCGATGTCATGAAAGAATCCGCTCAGGCCGCAGTTAGCTACGCCCGGTCGCAGGCCCGCAAACTCGGTATTGAGGAAGATTTCTATCAAAAGCTCGACATCCACATCCATGTCCCAGCCGGGGACATTCCCAAGGATGGACCTTCCGCGGGGATTACCATGGCGAATGCGCTGATTTCGGCGCTCACCAGAAGACCGGTGAGCCGAGACGTCGCGATGACCGGAGAAATCACGCTACGGGGCAGGGTTCTACCAATTGGGGGATTGAAGGAAAAATGCCTGGCCGCCTACCGCGCAGGAATCCGGACAATAGTAATGCCCGAAAGAAATCAAAAAGACATGGAGGAAATTCCTAAACCTTTGCGGCGAAAATTACAATTTGTTTTTGCCAAGAACATGGCGGACGTTTTGAAGGTGACCCTTCTAAAGGACGCTGGCACCGCCCCCGCTCTGGGAAAACGCAACGAAAAGCGCGCCAAAAAAAGACCGAGGCCCTTAGAAAAGCTACGCCGGGAACGTGTCATCCACCTTTGACTCCTCGATGAAACTTAAGGAGCTCGGGGAATTTGGTCTTATTCAAAAAATCCAAAGGACCGCTCCCAAAGGAAAAGACGTACGTCTGGGAATTGGCGATGACGCCGCCTGCGTAAAGTGGCGAAAAGGGTCTTTTTTAGTTACCTCTGACCTTTTGACTGAAGGCTCTCATTTTGACTTACGGTGGACGTCGTTTTACGGACTCGGATATAAGACGCTGGCAGTGAATCTCAGCGACATCGCCGCGATGGGAGGAAAACCTTCCTATTTTCTCCTTTCGCTAGGCATTCCAGCCCATCTCAAGAGTGAAAACGTGCAGGAATTTTTTCGTGGTCTAAGGGCTCTATCGTCCAAGAGCGGGACTTTGCTCGTGGGCGGAGACACGAGCGCCGCCGATCGCCTTTTCGTCAGCATTTGTCTCATCGGGTATGCCCCTTATGGGCCCATTCCTCGGAGCGGCGCCAAAGTAGGAGACGACCTCTACGTCACCGGAACTCTAGGTGATTCCTCCCTGGGATTGCAATTCCTGAAGACGCGCCGTCACCAAGCAAACAAAGCCGGGATTTCCCATTTGGTTTCACGTCATCGGTTTCCGGTTGCCCGGGTTCGTGCGGGTATCATTCTGGCCCGAGAACGGTTTGCCAAAGCCATGATTGACGTCAGCGACGGCTTGATGCAGGACCTCGGCCATATCTGCAGAGCCAGCCGTGTCGGGGCCGTCGTGTGGGAGCAAACGCTGCCGCTTTCACGCCCCTATCGATATCTCGTGGGATCCAAAGGCGCCACGTACGCTTTAACGGGTGGCGAAGATTACGAGCTCCTCTTTTGCGCGCGCGTGCGGGCTCGCCCGCAGCTCGAAAGGATTCGCAGTAGATTGGGAGTCAAAGTGACACGAATTGGAACGTGCGTGCCGGCCTCGCAGGGAATCAAGGTCATTGACAGCACCGGCAAGACCGTAGCTCTAACGGCCGGCGGATACGATCACTTCAAACACTGACCTTCGGCGCGGCATGGACACCGCATCACTGGAACAACTTTTGGAGGGAGTGCAAAAGGGTAAAGTCTCTGTTTCAAAGGCGTTGGACCGCTTGCGCTACCTGCCTTTTGAAAATCTCGGCTTTGCCCACGTCGATCATCACCGCTCAATCAGGCAAGGGTTTCCCGAGGTCATCATGGGAGAGGGTAAGGAGCCCACGGAGATCGCCGCGATCGCGCGCTCGATGCGTAAGGTTGGGAGCAACGTGCTGATTACGCGCCTCTCCCTGGAAGCGATGGCAGCACTACGTAAACCGCTCAAAGGCTTTCGGTACTACCCACGGGCACGCGTCGCGACTTGGGTCGGCAAACAAATCCCGATTCGGGGTAAGGGCCTAATTTTGGTCGTTTGTGCCGGCACATCTGATATTCCGATAGCGGAAGAGGCCGCTTTGACCAGCACCATGATGGGAAACCGCGTCAAGCGGCTTTTTGACGTCGGGGTCGCCGGTATTCATCGTCTTCTACAGAACCAAGACCAGCTTCTTGCAGCTTCTGTTCTGGTTGTCGTGGCTGGCATGGAGGGCGCCTTGCCGAGCGTGGTGGGGGGTCTGGTCGACAAGCCCGTTATTGCGGTCCCAACCAGTATAGGATACGGAGCCAGTTTTAGAGGCGTAGCTGCCCTTCTCGGAATGTTGAATTCCTGCGCTGCCGGAGTCACGGTCGTCAATATTGACAACGGATTTGGGGCAGGCTTTGCCGCCAGCCTGATAAACCGCATATGAGCGAGAAAAAATATCACGTCTCCAAACATGCCTCCGATTTAACCATGCGGATTGTCGGAAAAAGCGAGGCGGATCTTCTCACCAATTCGGCTTTTGCGCTATTCGATTTGATGACCGACCTGGAGAAAGTTCAACCCCTTGAACCCCTTCCCATTGAAGCGGAAGGGATCGACCAAGACGACCTGATGGTCAACTGGATGCGTGAGCTTCTCTATATATTTCAGGTAAGTGGTTATCTTCTAAGAGATTTTATGATTCAGGAAATCAAGGACAACCACGTTCGCGCTGAAGTGCGGGGAGAAAAATTCAACCCCGACACGCACGAGATTCGCCAAGAGCTGCACTCGGTGCTCTACGAACAGTGCCGGATGGAAAAGACGGGCAACCAGTGGACCGCCCGGGTGACTTTCGAGATTTAACAAATGAAGGACTTTCAAGAAAACGAATACTCCGGGATTGCTTTGATCGCTGATCCGATTCATCGTTACATTCAGTTCACTGTCCCGCGCCGCTCTGGGGAAATCACGGAGAAACACATCATTGACTCCCCTTCGGTGCAGCGATTGCGCTGTATTTATCAGCTCCAAAGCACGCGATGGGTTTATCCCTCAGCGGAGCACAGCCGCTTTCAACATTCGCTGGGAGCCATGCATTTGGCCGGCGAGTTTGCCCGGCACCTCTATCCTTCTTTAAGCCGTACTCTCGGCGGTGAATGCCCATCGCTCCCGTTCGTGGAAGAGTACCTGAGAATCACAGGCCTGCTGCACGATGTCGGGCACGGGCCGTTTGGCCATTTCTTCGACGACAATTTTCTGGTGAACTTCGGCATCACGCATGAAGATATCGGCCAGGTCATCATCCGCGAACAGCTTGGTGATCTGATTCGCCAGCTGCGACGCAGCCCGAGCGGGGCGTTCGCTTCGGGAGAGGAACTGCAACCGGAAGATATTGCTTTCCCGATCAAGAAAACCGGCAAGGACGATCCGTCCAAACCGCGCTGGCTGCGGATACTCCAACCTCTGGTAAGCGGAATCTTTACTTTTGACAATCTGGATTACGTTTCTCGGGATTCATACATGTGCGGCGTTTCCGTGGGGCCCATCGATCGGGAGCGGCTCATGTATTACACGTTTTTATCTCCGGATGGGCTCACCTTGCATAGGGCCGGAAACGCCGCCTTGACCATGTTTCTGAATGCTCGTCTTTACCTCTACACCAACGTGTACTATCACCGGACCTCGCGCGCTCTAGATCTTCATCTCCGGGAAATCTTTCCCGAGACCATGCCGCTGATTTTTCCGGGCAATCCGCTCGACCACATGGATGACTATCTGTACCTGACGGACTGGTCACTGCTCCAAAAAGTCTCCGAGTGGCACCGGAACAAGCAAGCGCATCAAAATCTCGTAGAAGAATGGAGACAAATCCTCAGTCGCGAGGTCAAATGGAAAATGGCATACGATCGCACCCTCTCGTTGAACGAGATCCGCTATGGCATCGAGTTGATCCAAGAGGCCGATTGGGAAAAGCGCATTCGTGCTGCACTGCCTGATTCGCTCCGCGATTTGGTTTTCCGCGTTGATATGGCCACCCAAGATCCCCGGCCTGAAAATCCTTTTGCTATGGGGAAAAAACAAATTTACATCTATGACCCGTCAACCGGCGAGATTACCAAGGAATCCCTTTCGGAGCTGCTCCGCTTCATTCCCGCCAAAGTCGTGCAGTTTCGCGTTTATGCCCTGGATCACCAGAACGACCGAATCCTTGCCCAGATCGCTGAAGAGACCCTGCAAGGTGGCTCCTCCGCAATCAAAACCAATGTCTGAGCACCTTCCGGTGAAGGTCCCACTGCTGGACCTAAAGGCGCAGTATCAAACTCTCCGCAGCCAAATTTCCGTGGCTATGGACAAGGTTTTAGAGTCCCAGACTTTCATCCTCGGGCCCGTCGTCGCGCGCTTCGAGGAAGAAATCGCCTCCTATCTTGGATGCCGCGCCGCGATCGGAGTAGCTTCGGGCAGCGACGCCTTGCTGCTTTCTTTGATGGCGCTCGACACTGGACCCGGCTGCGGCGTCGTGGTGCCGCCGTTTACATTTTTTGCCACGGTATCGTGCATCGTGCGTCTGGGTGCGATCCCTGTTTTTGTCGATGTCGATCCGGACACTTGCCTCGTTACCGGGGACGCCATTGAGTCCGTGCTAGCTGACTGTACGACCGCCGCCGGAGATGGCGGCTTGCACCATCGCACGAGCAGGTCTCGAATCAAAGTCCTGCTGCCGGTGCACCTGTTCGGCCAAACCTGCGACATGAGGCGGCTCAGTGCGCTGGCAGCAAGATATGGGCTTGCCCTAGTTGAGGACGTGGCTCAGGCCATGGGGGCTCGAATGCCTCCGGATAATGGCGTTTCCCAGAGTGCCGGCACTGTGGGAGACCTGGGATGTTTCTCCTTCTTCCCGACTAAGAACCTTGGCGGAATCGGCGACGGCGGCTTGGTCGCAACCAACAGAGCGGACTTGGCCGAAAAAATCAGAGCCCTTCGCATGCACGGCGAAGGCGCGCGCTACCATCATGAGTTCGTCGGCATCAACTCACGGCTGGACGAGATCCAAGCGAGCGTGCTCGCCGTCAAGTTGCGCTGTCTCGACCAGTGGTGCAGGCAAAGAGTCGAGCGCGCCGAAACTTATCGGAATCTCCTAACGGCGAGCGGATTGCTCGGCCAGGGACTCATCAGCCTACCTCATGCTGGAGGTGATCGAACCCATGTTTTTAATTATTACGTCATTCGCGTCGACCGTCGCGACCCGTTGAAGCAATATTTGAGCGCCCGCGGAGTTCAAACCGCCGTCTATTATCCTATCCCCCTTCACCTTCAACCCTGCTTTAAAGACTTGGGCTACCGCCGCGGCGAGTTTCCCAACGCCGAGCGCATCGCCTCTGAGGTGCTGGCGCTTCCTATGTACCCCGAGCTGACATTTCCACAGCAGGAATACGTCGTGCACACCATTAGGAATTTTTTTCTTCGCTAGTAGAGCTTTCCGTCGTCCCTAAAATGACGCCGGCAACAATTCCCAGCCCACCGACGACCTGGTAAAGCATCAGACGCTCGCCGAGCAGAACCATCGAAAGAATAATCGCGTGTAGGGGAAGCGTGTTGTACACCAGGGCCGCGCGTCCCGGACCGAAAATCAAGATTGACCGATTCCACAGCAGGAAAGCCGCAAACGATGGCAGGACGCCGAGATAGACAAATGCCAGCATCGTCTCAACGCGCATCAAGTTTGCTGGTTGGGTCGACAGTTCAAAAAAAGATACGGGAAGAAGAAAGAAGGCTCCGATGACGGTCGTGACCGCGGTGAGAACAAACGGTGACAGCGTCAGCATCATCTTCTTTGCCATCACCGAATAAAAGCCCCAGAGCGTGGTCGCGAAAAGCACGATCACATCGCCGGAATCAAATCGGAGGTGTAGAAGGGTCTCCCATTGACCCCCGGCAACAATCCAAACCACGCCAGAAAAAGAAATCAGAATCCCTGCGACCCGGCGCTCGCGCATCTTTTCGCCGATCAGAAGCCAGGCCAGACAGGCGGTGGTGGCCGGTGTCGTTGAGTTGACCAACGTTGCGTTGATCGCGCTCGTATGACTAAGCCCCAGGTACAACACGCTGTTGAAAGCGGTGACACCGGTGAAACTCATCAAAAACAACGTGGAAAGGTGGGCCCGGCGAACGCTGCGCCAACCGCCGTAATAAACAAGCAGCGGCAGCAATATCAACGCTGACACGACAAAGCGGCCGGCATTCAGAGTCCACGGCGGGACCGCGTCTACAAGCGCCTTGCCGATGATGAAATTGGTGCTCCAGAAAAAGGGCGGAAGGAAAAGCAGCACGTAGTCGAGCCCGGAAGCGCGCCTGGAGGTTGCCACACGACCTGACTCCGTCAACACCCCGTCCCGGCTACGGCTTCTGGCAGTGATGAATCTTTTTCAGATTGTCGTTTCGTGGAACAGCTCATCCAGAGGTATCTTCTCTCCAATCAGGCTCTGCTCAAACGAGTATTGCATTAGCGCTTCGAGATTCTTGCGATTGGCTGCGCTGAGGCCGTACTCCCAGGGATCACGTCCGAGAATCGCTTCCTGCTCCTCTTGCGCCGTGCGGAACCAAGCCAAAGGCACGCGCCGTGGATTCTCCATTCTTTGGTAAGCTATCTCCTTCGCCTTTTGAAAGGCTTGCATCAAATTCGTTGGAATCCACGGATAGCGCTCGGCAACTTCCCGTTTTATCGCAGTCGTGTGCATGATGGGGAAGATTCCGGTCCGCTTGTAATATTCAACCTCCAGGCCCTTATAATCCTCGAACAACCGCTTCACTCTTTTGTCTCCCCAAAGCAGAGGCCGAATCACATCCGGATGAATCACGGCATCCAGCTCCCCTTCGGCAAGCATGGTTTCAACGTCTTTGCTTGGCGGCGTTCGCTCAAATTGGAGATCCCTGGGAGGAGTAAATTCCACGTCCTCCTCATCCTGGGTATACCATTGAATTTTTTTATGCGGCACGCCGAATTCGTGCTCGAGAATGCCACGGATCCACAGATTCGTGGTCGCCTGGAAAGTTCTCAACCCCACTTTCTTGCCGATCAGGTCCGTCGGTCGCTCAATTCCTTTATTCGCATTAATGAAAGTAAATCCGTGACGGAAGCGGCGATGGAGGAAAACTGGGATCGCCGTGAAGGCTTGGCCTGTGACCCGAGCCATCAGATAGGACGACATGGAAAGTTCGCACACGTCAAACTCACGGTTGCGGATCATGCGCCAGTGCCGCTGGTCCGAGGTCATGTCGGTTAAGACGGTAAGTTTCATTCCGTCGGGCTGCACCAGTCCCTCGGTCAGTGGCCGCACAATGTCGTAGTCACCGCACGCCAAGGTCAAATGAATTTTTTCTGACATGAATGACTCCCTTAGAAGTGATTCTAGCTATCTAATGCTTATACGGTTGTTTCAGCAAAGCTCAATAGGTTGTGTTTACCCATGATCGGAAGTTTTTGCCAAATCCAGAGCACCTCGAATGCGGCCGTAAGCCGTGGATCGCTGTTGTGTCCCCAGACCGAGCAAAGTCTGAAAAGCCGCCATGGGTTGGTTACGCCGATTATGGCGAAAAACGAACTCATCGAGGTAGACTTGGAGTTGCGCGCGGCTGACGCCGTGGTAGGTGCCGATCAACCATTGCTGAAGGTTGCCGATAGCACGGTCGGCCAAGGGCACTACCGATTTGGCTCCCTTGCGCAATTCGGTTGTCTTCGGCTGCGCCCGAGCGATGTGCTGATACCCAACTTTGTCCAAACCCGTGAAACTCTTCAGAGCATCGGTGTAGATCGTCGAGCCCGGAGCGATATGCTGCTGGATAAA
>JBOHVR010000692.1:0-4419 GCA_050735755.1 Binatia bacterium | reverse complement strand
GATCTACATCGACTCGCAAAGCGCCTCCCTGCTAAAAGGGACCGTGATCGATTACGTCACGGGATTGCAGGACGCCGGTTTCAAGTTTAATAATCCCAACGCCACGGCCACATGTGGCTGCGGGACGTCTTTTTCGGCTTAACGCCGGATCTTCTTTCCCCTCCTTCCGCGCCGCGCTCGCGGGGTTGCAGCGCGGCCGCGCGACTTCGAATTGACAGCCAAGAAAGTTCTTGCTAACGAGAGAAAACCCGTGAGAGGAAAGAACTTTGAAAGCCGTCCGCATTCATGAATTCGGCGCGGCCGAGCAACTTCGCTATGAGGAAGTCGAACAGCCTCGTTTGACTTCGCCACAAGAGGTCATCGTGCGGCTCAAGAACGCAGCCCTCAACCATATCGATCTCTGGAACCGCCGCGGGCTCACCGGCATGGATGTCAAGCTCCCCCACATTTTGGGGGCCGACGGCGCCGGGATTGTGGCTGAAGTCGGCGCGGAGGTCAGCAACATCCGGGTCGGTGATGAAGTCTGTCTTTATCCTGCAACCGGCTGCGGCGTCTGTGAGTTTTGCCTGACGGATCGAGATTTCATGTGCGTCCGTCTGCGCGTCCTGGGAGAAAGGCTAGAGGGAACTTACGCGGAGTACGTTAAAATTCCGAGCAAAAACTGCTTTCCCAAACCGGCGGGTTTGTCTTTTGAGGAGACGGCGGCTTTTCCGCTTGTTTTTCTAACGGCATGGAGAATGCTGGTAACCAATGCCGAACTTAAGCCAGGGGAGCATGTTTTGGTCCTGGGAATCGGCGGCGGCCTGGCAACGGCAGCGCTTCAGATCGCCAAGCATCTGGGAGCGCATGTGATCGTCACATCGGGCAGCGATCAAAAGCTCGAGCTTGCCAAAAGTTGGGGTGCCGATCACGGAATTAACCATACAAAAAGTGACTTTACTCAGCAGGCGCGCGCTCTGACACAGAAGCGGGGCGTCGATGTGGTCGTAGACACCGTAGCCGGAGAAAACTGGAACAAAAGTCTCGCGGCTTTGGCCAAGGGCGGCCGGCTTGTCACCTGTGGCGCGACCGCCGGCGGCAGTCCCGCGACGGACGTCCGTCGGGTGTTCTGGAACCATCTGAAAATTTTTGGTTCGACTTTAGGGAGCCGTCAGGATTTTCATCAAGTCCTGACCTTTATGGACACGGCTCAAGTCAGACCTATCATCGACCAAGTCCTTTCTCTCAAAGATGCCATGGCAGGACACCGGCGTCTGGAAGAAAGAAAACAATTTGGCAAGATCGTCTTACAGACCGCGCCGGTGTGAGCCGCAAGTGGCGTTCGCGCGCGGACGAGAAACAGACCGGGTCTTCGAGATCACGGATTGCGGGCGAAACAGGACGCGCCTTCGAGCTCCTAAAAAACGTGAATGCGGATCATAAGCGGAAGGGCCAAGGGCCAGCGTCTTAAAGTTCCGAAGGGCCGAGATCTCAGGCCCACGGCGGCCAGGGTCAAGGAGGCCCTCTTTGATATTCTTCCCCACGATCTATCGGGATGGAAGTTTCTCGATCTTTTCGCGGGCACGGGGAATTTGTCGCTGGAAGCGCTCAGTCGCGGCGCGGCGGAGGTTGTCTTGGTCGAGCGGTCACGGAATGCCGTGCAAGCCATTCGTGACAATCTCGGGCGACTGGGATTCGCTGAGAAGGCGAGTGTCTGGGCGGCGCCGGTTCTGAAATCGCTTCGGGCGTTGGCGCGCAGAGGAAGGAAGTTCAATCTAATTTTTCTTGATCCACCGTACGAAAAGGGTATCGTTAAGAGCGCGATGCGAATCCTGGGTGAGATCGATCTTCTGGCGGAGGACGGGATTGTGATTGTGGAGCACAGCGTAAGGGAGGAAATCGACCCGAGCTACGGAAAACTTCAGTTGCGTAATCAACGGAGGTACGGAGCAACCGCGCTCTCGTTTTTCGGTCGTGGGACGTCACAATAGCCTCAGCACATCCGATCTATGCCTTCTGTTAAAACAGCCGTTTATCCAGGCTCCTTTGATCCGATTACGAACGGTCACGTCGACCTTGTGAACAGAACGTTACAGGTGTTTGACCGGATTATTGTCGCGATCTCGATCAATCCGGATAAGCGCGATTCGCTCTTCACGGTCGAGGAGCGCTTAAAGATGGTGCAGCAGGTTTTCCGGAATGCTAAGGGGCGCGTCCAGGTCGATAGCTTCGAAGGTTTGTTGGTTGATTATGCCGAGCGGGTGGGCGCCTGTGTCATTATCCGCGGGCTTCGAGCCGTTTCTGATTTTGAGTATGAATTCCAGATGGTGATGATGAATCGGCAACTGAAACCCGATCTCGAGACGTTGTTCATGATGACCGGACAGTCTTTTTTCTACATTAGCTCGCGTCTGGTCAAAGAGGTGATGAGTTTAGGCGGTGACGTTTCCCATGTCGTTCCCGCCAACGTTCTGAAGAAGCTCAAAGAAAAGTTCAAAAGCAGTTCGGCTCGAGGAAGGCGTGAAGCTAAGTGAACGAAGCAAGACGATCAAGCCGTCCGTGACTTTGGCGGTGACGGCGAAGGCCCAAGCCATGCGCGCCCGGGGGATTGACCTGGTCAGTTTTGCCGCGGGCGAACCCGATTTCGATACGCCGCAGCATATCAAAGACGCTGCGGTCCGCGCGTTGGAAAAAGGCATGACCAAGTACACGGATGTGCGCGGCATTGAGCCGCTGCGCGCCGCGATTGCGGAAAAATACCTCCGTGAGTACGGACTGGAGTTCAGCAAAGACGAGGTGCTCGTAAGCTGCGGCGGAAAGCATGCTCTTTATAATGTGCTGCAGGCGGTAGTAGACCCCGGCGATGAGGTTATCATTCCATCGCCTTACTGGGTCAGCTATTCGGACATGGTGCTTCTGTGCGGCGGCGTTCCGAAGCTCGTTCAGACGACAGAGGAAAACAGGTTTCGCCTAACGCCAGAGCAACTGGCGGCAAGCCTGACCGCCAAGACCCGCGCATTGATTCTCAACAGCCCCTGCAATCCCACCGGAGCCGCTTACGACCGCGCCGCGCTCGAAGGTCTGGCGCGCGTGTTGGAAAAGCATGACTGCTTGTTCCTTTCCGACGACATCTACGAGAAGATCGTCTATGACGCCTTTGAGTTTCATACAATGCTCACTCTGGCGCCGAAGCTGCGCGAGAGAACGATCATTCTCAACGCGGTTTCGAAGACCTATTCGATGACGGGATGGCGCATAGGCTACGCGCTGGGCCCCGCGGCCGTGATCTCCGCGGCCGCCAAAATTCAGAGCCAGAGCACGTCCAATCCGACATCGATTGCCCAGGCTGCTGCCTTGCAGGCGATCACGGGGCCGCAGAACTCGGTCGAAGAAATGCGGCAAGAGTTTCAAAGGAGAAGAGATCTTTTAGTGCAGCGCCTTAATGCGATGGATGGCATCAGGTGCTTGAAACCGCAGGGCGCGTTTTATGTTTTTCCCAATGTTCGCGGTTTGTTGGGAAGAAAAATCGCTGAATTGAAGATCGACTCTCCCTGCAGCCTGGCAGAATTTTTCCTGGCAAAAGCGCGGGTCGCGCTGGTTCCGGGAGAAGATTTTGGCGCGCTGGAAAATATCCGCCTGACCTATTCGACTTCGCTGGCCGATATCGAAAAAGGGTGCGATCGGATTGAGGCGGCGATCAAGCAGCTAAGCTGAGAGTGATAGGTATCGGCGCGCATTGCGCCTCAACCCATCCCACAGTACTGGGTTAGTTTTTGATTTTGCCTTTCAATTGTATCCCGGCCTTTTGCCCGTCTTCTTGTACCGAAAATAATCTTCAAGAATCTGCGCGTGATCGAAGACTATCGGCGTAGGCAGTGTCTCTTCCGTGAACACGCGCGCGCTCTTGGCGTCGTCCGCCCCTTGAGGAGTTCCTTGTGCCGTGGCGATAAACACGGTCGATACGGTGTGAAAGCGTGGATCACGACCGGGATCAGAATAGGTGTGGAATTGTTCCACTAGCGTAACGTCTAGGCCGGTTTCCTCTTTCGCTTCGCGCTCGGCGGCAGTTTCCAGGCTCTCGTCGTAATCAACGAAGCCGCCGGGAATTGCCCACCCGTGAGGCGGATTTTTTCGCTCGATCAACACAATCCCGCCGTTTTCGACCTCAATGATGATATCGACGGTGAGCAGAGGAGTTTTTATATCGGGTTTCATTCGCGCCAAACCTTGACTTCACGAGCACCAGCAGTTAGAAAGAAAACGGTTTTGCCGCGGGGTGGAGCAGTCTGGTAGCTCGCAAGGCTCATAACCTTGAGGTCCCGGGTTCAAATCCCGGCCCCGCAACCAAATCAAGGGGCCTACACGGCCCCTTTCTGTTTTTCTTTTCACGCTCTGTCGCGCCCCAGCCCCACAAAATATTTTCAGTTCCCACGTGTCAAT
>JBOHVR010000691.1:0-6587 GCA_050735755.1 Binatia bacterium | reverse complement strand
GCAAAGGACTGCTGGGCGATCGATTGTTGAAGCTAGCGGATAATCATAAAAGGGATTGCGCCAACGCAGGACGAGACGACCTGCTCGCAGACCTTTTAGCTTACGAACGCAAAACTTATTTCGTCGGTGAGTATCTGACCAAGGTCGATGGCGCTACCATGTATTACGGACTTGAAGCGCGGTCTCCTTTTCTCGACCACTGTCTCTGGGAGTTTGCGTCCTCCCTTCCCTTTGGCCTACGGCTTCGGCGCGGTTATCTGAAGTCGATCCTGCGAGAGTTGGCCCGTCGACGGATCGGGCCGGGGGTAGCCTGGCGACGTAAGCGCGGATTTGGAGTCCCTGTGCATCGCTGGATTACGGGTCAATGGCGCGCGCAATTAGAAACGACCCTCCGCGACTCTATACTCGACCAGGAAAATTGGGTCCGAAAAGAGTCGGCGCTTGCCGAGCTGGAACTGGCCGCGCATCGAGGAGACGCGCCTCAGCAGCTTTGGTATATTTTTGTTCTCGAGTCCTGGCTACGACATCAGCGGAACGAAATCGCTGACACTCCGTCCCGCACACAAGGATCACTGGCGAGTTAAGACTACCCAATCTCCCTCCGCCGCAGGGAATAAACTTTTGTTAACCAGCTGTTAAATCGACGCCCTTTGTAAGCGATGGCTCATCTAAGTCTACCGCGGGGTCGCACCGCTCAGTTCGTAGCCTCCGGAAGTCTTTCGGGACATCCAAAGTTGATCCTGAGAACTCATCACGTCAAATGGCCAATTCGCTATACCCTGTATGCCTTCGTCTTTTCGCTGCCGTTCGAAGAAGTCGGTTTAGCCGCCGGCTCGACTTTGCCTAAATTGTTCGGCCTCGCTTTGGCAGCTTTTGCATTGATCCAGCCGAAGCTGTGCTATAAGTCCCCGCCCAAGGCGCTCTGGTGTTTTGCGATCTACGTGCTTGCCTATGCGGTTTCGGCCCTCTATCTGATTTTGACCCCTCCGCAAGAGCCGGAGCTCATCGCTGCCCTTAGAGGGCCGCTGCTCAGGCTGATCCAGTTGCTCATTCTTTTC
Source organism: Binatia bacterium (assembly GCA_050735755.1). Taxonomy (GTDB): domain Bacteria; phylum Desulfobacterota; class Binatia; order UBA9968; family UBA9968; genus DATMAM01. Next base: position 5,529 of record JBOHVR010000691.1, on the reverse strand, counting down.
TGGATAACTTACAATTTGATGAAGCATGAGCCAGTCGTTAGAGGCATCCTTTGGACTCTGGTTGCCTCTACCATGCTCCTGGGGATACTCCAGCTGCTAGGGATCACGAGCCATGTTTCGATGGAAGGTCGGGTTACGGCCTTTGAGCAGAATCCAAACGGCGTGGCTACGGTCTTATCGCTTGGGCTGCTCGCGCTCTTCGGTCTGGCCTACGGCCGTGAGAAGGACAACTGGAAAGCCCGCGCGCTTTTTTGGTTCGCGTCCGCAGTCTTGGCGATACCCATTGTGCAAACCGGCTCGCGCGGCGCCGTTGTGGCGCTCGCGGCAGGTCTGTCGGTTTTCTTTCTAAGGGGTAAGAACTTGGCAACGAAGCTCAAGTTCGGAATGATCGGTTTGTCTGGAATCGTTATTTTGGCAGTGGGCTCCTATTCCATCGACGCAGTTCGAGTTCGTTGGGAACAAACGATTTACGACGAAAGCGTGGCCGGCCGCGACCGGATTTTTCGCGAAGCCGTGGGCATGATTCTCGAGAGGCCCTTAACCGGATGGGGTCCGACAAAGCATCTTTGGGAACTGGGATCCCGTCTGGGACTCCCGAGCCGAGACGAGCACAATGTTTACCTCTGGCTTTTGGCGGAGGTAGGAATCTTGGGGGCTATTCCCTTCTTTGCCGGCCTCTGGCTCTGTTGCCGCGCGGCGTGGGCCGCGCGGCGGAGTATCCAGGGTATTCTACCCGCAGTGATGCTGCTGTTTATCCTCGTCAGCAGCCTTAAGGGAACGCTCCTTAATCGGAAATATTTTTGGCTCGTATTGGCCTATGCATTGGCCAGCAGCGGTTACACTGCGCTGCGCAGATCGTGGACATGGGCGCCTGTGTCCTCAGCGCGCGCAGCTCGTCTTACCCGACCTGCGACAAGCGCTAGGATGCGGGCGAGGCTTGGAAGCGGCGGCCCTGTGGGTGTCCCTTCTCGTCGCGGCTGAAAAACTCCCCTCCATTTAGACGTTCATTCCAGTCTCACTTGCGAGAGCGATGGATGAAACTTTTAGTCCTGGCTGCCAGTTACCCTCATCCGGGACATCCCTATTCGGGCGTGTTCAACGAGAGGTCCGTTCACGCTCTGAGCAAGATCTGCGAAACCGTCGAAGTCCTGGCGCCGCGCCCTTACGTCCCGCCGCTTGTCTCTGCCTGGGTGCCCCGCTGGAACGCATACAGAGCTGCGCCAGAATATCAATCCCGAAACGGCACGTTGGTGATGCGACCGTCTACGCCAGTGTTTCCCCGTTGGGGCGGCGCCTTGTGGGTTGATCGGTCCGCGTTTCTTTGGTGCCGCGGCGCCGCCCGAAGCATGCACCGGCGCACCCTGTTTGACGCGGTTCTCTCCTTCGACTTGATCGGAGCGGGAGGGCTGGCGTGGCGAATTGGGCGCGACCTTGGGATTCCCGCCACGGGTTGGGCCACGGGCAGCGACATTCGCGTACCTCGATCTTCATCTTTTGGTCGTTCCGTGATCCGGGCGCTGGAGCGTTTACATGTGGTTTTTTATCAAAGTCATGAACTGCGCGAGAAGGCCGCCGGTCTTCTCGGCGTTTCTCCGGAGCGGATGTCGCCCGAGCGGCATTTGGTTCTGCCGAGGGGTGTTCCGGAACCCCCGGTGCTCGCCAGGGCGAAGATCCGAAATCACATCCGGACGCAATTGAAGATCGCCGATGACGCCATTCTCGTTCTCAGTAGCGGAAGGATTTCGCGCGCCAAGGGGATCTTTGAGCTGCTGGAGGCCGCGTCGATCGTCGCGGCCCGCAACCCCGCGGTCATCTGGGCTGTGCTGGGATCATGCCCTGCTTTTGATGAAACTGCAGAGGCGCAGAGAAAGTTAGATGATACTCCGTGCTTGCGCGATCGAGTGAGGCTGATTCCGGCTTGTCCTTCCGATCAGGTCTGGGAGTACCTGTGCGCGGCCGACATCTTTGCCTTCACAAGCCACCGCGAGGGAATGCCGAACAGTCTATTGGAAGCGATGGCCATGGAAGTTCCCGTCGTAGCCTTCGACATTCCGGCGGTCGAGGAAATTGATTCCGGGCGAAAAAACATGGTGCGCGTGCCTTTGTTGGATAGCGCCGCACTGGCGCGAGCCATCATTCAACTGGCGGCTTCCCCTGGCAAGCGAGCCGATATCGGAGCCAAGGGAAAACAAGAAGTGCGGGATCGTTTTCTCGCGCAGAAAAACATGGCGACAGCCGTTCAAAAGATCGACCAGACCGTCGAGCAATACAGGGCTTGCAGGAGTTGTCTTCACGCTAATGAAGGCGGAATATTCACCTCCAAGTCATCGCTGGGTTAGGCCTTCTCAGCAATCCGCCAAGCGGCTGATCGTGAACGCCGACGGCTTCGGGTTTGGGCCCGGCGCAACGCAGGGCATTATCGACGCGATTCGCGAAGGAGGCTTCATTTCCAGCGTCAGCGTCAATGTCAATTTCCCCGAGGCCAAAAGAATCCGGGAATTGGTGCGCGTGTTTCCCTTTATCAGCGTCGGTGTCCATCTCAATCCGATGGTTGGAAGACCTTGTCTCCCGCCGCAGGAAGTTCCCACATTGGTCGGCCCGGACGGATTCTTTCACGGCACCCGATTTTTATCGCGACTGCGCAAAGGCCTCATTGCCCAACCGGAATTGGAGGCGGAATTCAACGCGCAAATCGCCGCCGCAAAAAATCTCGCCGGCGACCGCGTGACGCATTTGGATTCTCACGGCCACCAGCATTTGCATTATTTCGATTTGTTCCTCGAGCTGGCGCGGAGATGGAAGATAGCGCGGATGCGAAATAACGCCTCGCTGATCGGTTTGGAATCTCCGGCGCCCCGGTATTCCCGTTGGACGGCTTATCTGCGGCGACCGCACGTGTGGCTCGCGCATCGTTACCGCCAGTATCAGATGGCGCGCGCGCGGAGCCGGGGCATGCGGATGGCGGATCGCCTGGTAACGATTGGTTACGCGGGACTGGGAAACAAAACCGATCGCAACAATTGGTTGCGCGTCTTGGAGAACCTGCCCCGGGGAACCTACGAGATCTACTGCCACCCGGCGTATCCGGACGGGACGCTCCGTCGTTGGGCTTCCTATTGCGAGGATCGCGAGCAAGAGTTGGCGATTCTTTGCACAGAGAAACTTTACGACACGGCTCGCAAGCTCGGCGTTGAAATCATCAGCTTTGATGCGATTTGATTATTCCGGCATGCGCTGGATACGAGCCGTCGTCTCGGTTGCCAAGCCGTTTTGCCACGCCCGCCCATGATCCGCGACTGGAAGATGGAAATCTATTGGCGGTTGCCGGTTTTTGTCCAGGAAACCGCGCTCAGCCTCTATGCCGCTCATCTGGAAAAGCTCTACTACGGTGACGGTTACGCGGAGTGGCGCGAGAAATTTAAGCGCTGGCAAACGTGGTCGCGGGCTGCGGCCGAGGCGTGGCAAAGGCAGCAACTCCAATCCCTGGTGAGTCTGGCCGCCACGCGCGTTCCCTATTACAAGAAGAGTTGGCGAAAGCTCGATTGGAAATCGGTCCGTTCACCCGCCGATCTCCCGATGCTGCCCACTTTGCATAAACAGGCGATCCGGCAAAACGAGCGCGAGTTCATCGTCGAAGGGTTAGACCCCCGATCGCTCTGGATGGAGAAGACCAGCGGCACCACAGGAACCTCGCTGCAGATCTACTGGCCCACATCCATGTTGCCTCAATGGTGGGCGTTGACGGAGGTGATGGTCAGAAATATCGCGGGCGTCGCGCAAGATATTCCCCGCGCGATGATGGGCGGACGGCCCATTGTCAAAGGGAACACTAAGCAGCCGCCTTATTGGCGGTTCAACCGGCGTTGGCGGCAATTGTATCTTTCAAGCTACCACGTATCGCGGGCTACGGCGGCCAGCTACCTCGCAGCAATTCGCAGGTATGGTTCGCGCTGGATGACGGGATACGGTTCCGCCATCGCTGCGCTAGCAGAAAGCGCTCTAGAGGCGGGTCTCCCCCCGCTCTCGTTGCAAGCGGTGATTGTGAGCGGCGATACGCTCCTCCCGAATATGCGTTGCAGCATCGAGAAGTTCTTCCAATGCAAGTGCTTTGACATGTACGGGCAGAGTGAAGGGGTCTGCATGGCGACGGAGTGTGCGCACGGACAAATGCATGTCGTTCCCATGGCCGGCATTTTAGAGATTCTGCGAGAGGACGGCTCAGCCTGCGCGCCGGGTGAAGTCGGCGAGATGGTAGCCACGAGTCTTTTGAACGACGCCATGCCGCTGATTCGATACCGTCTTGGGGATTATGCGGCTCGGGCGGAAAAGCAAGGTTGCTCCTGCGGCAACTCACAGCCTGTCATTACTCATCTCGAAGGGCGGGTCGATGAATATTTGATAACGCTCGATGGGCGTAAAATCGGCAGGCTCTCCACCGCCATCAAGCGCAGTCCCACAATTCACTCGAGCCAGATTGTTCAGGACCGGCCCGGGCATGCCTATCTTTTGGTTCGTCCGGGCAACGGCTATCAACCTGCCGACGCCTATGCCGTGCGGGACGATATCCTCGAGCGGATCGGGGCCTTTGAGCTAGAGATTACTGAGGTCCCCGAGATCCCGAAAACCTTACAGGGCAAAACCGCCCTGGTCGTTCGTGTCCCGGAACGAGCGGAGATTCACCCCCTCTATGCAAGCATTCTTCAAAACTGAAGCGGCTGTCTCCTTGGCGAAAGGAAGCACGGTTACGGGCGAGCAGCCGGCGCATCGACGCGCGCTGCCGCTACAAGATTTGGACGTGCTGATCGTCACGTCCGGCCACGAGGCGATGGATCAAAGAATTTACGCCAAGCAGGCCTGCAGCTTAAGACAGTTCGGCGCCAACGTCACCGTGGTCGGATCGTTGGAACGCGGTTCTCCCGGGACCGTGCCCGTGCTGACCGTGCGCAAACCGGCGTCTCGCCTCACGCGCTTCCTTTGGCAACCGTGGCGCTGTCTATGGACCGCGCGGCGGCTCAATCCCGACATCATTCACTTTCATGACCTGGAAATGCTGATCACGCTGCCGGTGGCGAAACTGTGGTGGCGCAGAAGTAAGTTTGTTTACGATGTCCATGAAGATTTTGGCAATCTTATGGGTATCCGAGATTGGCTGCCTTCATCGGTCAAGCCGCTTGTTCGTCGGTTGACAAACACGGTGGAAAAAAGTCTGGCATCGGTGGCTGATGCTATCGTTGGAGTGACGCCTCCACTCACCGCTAAATTTCGCAACCCGAGCAAAATCACCGCATACAACTACAATCCCCAGGAATTTTTTGAGCGCGCGGCCAAAACGATGCGCGAGCCTCGAAGTCGCGCCTTCGACGTTGTGCACCTGGGGACTTTGAGTTTGCGGCGCGCGATGTTTCTCGCCGATGTGATCCGTGAAGTCCATCGACTGAAGCCGGGTGCCCGCTCGCTCGTGATCGGCGTTTCTTCCGAGATCGAAAAAGTCATGAAGGCGAGAATCCCGGAGGGTTGCCTGCTGTTGGG
>JBOHVR010000690.1:0-2538 GCA_050735755.1 Binatia bacterium | reverse complement strand
AATGGCTCCAGTCCACCAGCGAAAGTTTTTTGCCTGCGGTTACCTGGGCCTGTACGGTTCCCGGGGAGAAAATCGACGCGCCGTAGGGGATCGATTGATCGAGTATTTTCTGACCTTCCGGCGTAGCCTGAAACTCTAGCCAGAGCAGGGCCGAATAGGGGTGGGTGGCTTTCTCTTGCACGGCGTGGGCGTCGCCGATTCGTGTCGGTACCGGCTCTAAGACTTTTATGCCCAACCTGCCCGACGCGTCTTTTGCCTGGGCTCTCTTAACGGAACCGTACGTGGGTCCGAAGAACAGAGCATACTCGCCGGCCACAAGGCCTGCGGCGACTCTCGTGTACCCGCGCGCCCATTGGGGCTGTTGCGCCGCTAGCCTTCTCGCAAAATCCATGGTTTTCTCCAGGCCCCACAGCGGCACAAAAGACCCGATTGCAGTCGTGCGAATATCGGCGACAAATTTCTTTCCTTTGAGCTCCGGCTTGAGAAAGTCCTCCCACTGCTCGGGAACTTTAGGAACAAGCTTCGTGTTGTACGCGATCACCTGAATATCGCTCCCCAGGGCTACGACGTTCCGATTTGCCGGATCGATCATCTGGACGGGAATGTTCAGAACGCCTTCTCGAGCCATCCCCAAAATATCGAATTTTTTTTGATAGGGGAGGTATTCCGGATAAAGATCGATGGCCAGATGGTTGGCGTCCCAGCCGGTGGCCTTGCCCGTCTTCATCTCCAAAAGGAGGCGTTGTCCTGTCTCCACCGGGATTTCCTCTACATGGATATCGATAAAAGGATATCTCTTCTTGAACGCGTCGCGTATCGCCGTGTTCGCCTGCTGGTCAAGCCCGCTCAAAACCCGGAGCCGGCCCTCCTGTTTAGCCTTGCTCACGATCTCGTCATGACTGGTTTCGAAGATGTAGCCCTTGGACTCCGCTTCCTTGGAAGCTTTCAACACAGCAGGGCTCGCGGCGGCGCGGGCAAGGGCAAAGTATCCAGGCGCCTGCAACGCGAGAAGGATGGCGAGCGAATTGAATGTCCTTGAGACCATAGGGCTCATGATGTTATCTCCACGAATCGTCGCCGGCCTCGAGCGGTGAGGCCGTGTCCCTAAAACGAGAAGAAAATCGTGCTGCGAGAGCCTCATGCTTCGAGAACCTCAGCAGAACGGAAATCTCCAATGATTTCTTCACTCCCTGCACCCTGAGCTCTCGAATGGTGAACGGAGGTCTTAGCACCCCTGTTAGAGCCTGGCCTTCGCGTTTTTCAATCCCAGCAATGACGCTGCATTACCCCCGAGAATTTTTTCCTTGTCTTCCAGGGAAAGGGATTCAAGACCCGAGATCATTCCGACCTGGTCCAAGGCGCCCATCGGCGCCGGATAATCTGTTCCGAGTAAAACGTGATCGGCGCCGGCGGTGCGAATCAAATATTCCACGGCGTCGGGTTCGAAGATCACCGTGTCGAAGTAGAGGAGGCGGAAGTATTCCTCGATGGAGCCGCTGAGGGCTTTTTTGGGGGTGGGATGTTCGGCTTGCCCGTGCTTCCAGCGGCCGCGAATCCATGGAGAGTAACCTCCGGCGTGGGCGAAACACAGTTTCAGTTGAGGCAGCTTTTCCAACACGCCGCCAAAGATCAAACTCGCGAGAGCTATCGTCGTCTCGAGAGGATTTCCGATCAGATTCGTCAAGTAGTACCGGCGGAGTCGCTGCGAAGCGGTGACTTCATGCGGGTGGATGAATACGAGGACTCCGCGATCCCGCGCGCGCTCAAACAAGGGGAGGAACTCGGGTTCGTCCAGGTTTTTGTCGTTGACATTGGTTCCGATCATCACCGCAGGCATGTGAAGCTCCTGGGCGACCCGATCGAGCTCGCGCATTGCCTCTTTGACGTCTTGCATGGGCAGCATGGCCATACCGGCAATCCGGTCGGGATGGCGTGCCGCATCCTCAGCAATGGCATCGTTCACAGTGCGACAGACCCTAACCGCGGTAGCGGCATCCGCCCAGTAATGGAGCTGCGTTGGTCGAATGGATTCGACCATCACGTCGATGCCGGCTTGCGCCATTTCGCGCAAGCGTAGATCCAGATCCACGGCGTTGGGAGGAACTTCAGTTCTCTTCCCGCTGCCTTGAATCAGCCAGCGGCGTCCCGCGTTGTCCAGCTCGACGCGGCTTCCCATTCGGTTCGGGTCTCGCTTGACGGCTTCCAGGTAGGCTGCGGGAGTCGTGTGATTATGAATGTCAATGCGCATATTTGACTCCGGAACGCTTGATTTTCCACTGTTGCGCGCGGCCAGGCTCACAAGCCCTCACGCAGGAGTGTTACCGTATCTCAGCGCGGAACAAGTTGTCAAATATCGGATTGCGCGGCGTGCGGCCGCATCGGAGCAGGCAGCGCGACCCTGCTTATATGGGTCGCTGAAAACGCTGCCGTCAACCGCAAACGATGGGTGGTTAATGAAGCTGAGCTAACGTGTGGAGGACGAAGACACCATAGGCGCCCGCTCTCTCTCAGGGGTTGCAGGCTGATGAGCGGTCTTCG
>JBOHVR010000689.1:0-2743 GCA_050735755.1 Binatia bacterium | reverse complement strand
GCTCAGGCTTCTGGCCTCAGTTATCGCTCGCTTACGACTCCGGCACCGGCAACGGACCCTTCGGATTTGGCTGGAGCCTTTCGCTGCCCTCTATCACCCGCAAGACGGACAAAGGGTTGCCCCAATATCACGACGCCAAGGAGTCCGATGTCTTCATTCTTTCCGGCGCGGAAGACCTGGTGCCGGTGCTCAAGCAAGGCGCTGAGGGGAGGTGGATCCCTGAAGAATCGGAGCGCGGCGATTATCGCATCCGGCGCTATCGCCCGCGCATCGAGGGGCTGTTTGCCCGCATCGAACGCTGGACGAGCAAGAGCGACGGCGACGACCACTGGCGCTCCATTTCGAAGGACAACATCACGACGTTTTACGGCAGGACTGCGGAGAGCCGCATCGCCGATCCCCACGATGCCAAGCGTATTTTCAATTGGCTCATTTGCGAAAGCTACGATGATAAGGGCAACGCGATTCTGTACTCGTACAAGGAAGAAGATGATGAAGGAATCGATCTGACGCAAGCCCACGAGCGCAATCGCGGCGATGCGCGCAAAGTGAACCGTTATGTGAAAAGCATTCGCTATGGAAATACCCGATCTCATTTAGATCCTGAGTTTCCTGCACCTCAGGCATGGCGACAAGCGGCGCGGTGGCGTTTCGAAGTCGTTTTCGATTACGGCGAGCGGCATTATCAAGAGCAGCCGCCGGACAATCATGGCCGCGTACTTGCTGAAGTAACGTTGGCTTTGCCCGTTAGCTCTTCCTGGCCCGCCCGCCAGGACCCTTTCTCGACTTATCGCGCGGGGTTCGAAATTCGGACCTACCGGCTATGTGACCGCGTGCTGATGTTTCACCATTTTCCTGAGGAAGCCGCGGTCGGCGAGAACTGCCTCGTGCGCGCGACCGAATTCACATACGAGCAGAGCCCGATCGCCTCTTTGATCACGCAGGTTACGCAATCCGGCTATGTTCGCTCCCAGGCTGGAAACTATCTAAAAAAGTCGCTGCCACCCCTCTCATTTAAATACAGCCGGGCTGCTCTAAGTCAGGAGGTCCAGGTCGTGGACGCGATGAGCCGAGAAAATCTCGCTCTTGGCGGTGAGGATCGCCAATTCCAGTGGCTCGACTTGGATGGCGAAGGGTTGCAAGGAGTTCTCTCAGAACAGGACGACGGCTGGTACTACAAACGCAACGTCAGCCCGGTTTCAGTCGTGAAGGAGACCGGAGACGAAAAAATCGTGGCGCGCTTTGAGCCGTGGGTTCAGGTTTCAACCCACCCCGCCATAGCGGAGGCGACGCCAGGGCGGCATCAGTTTTTAGATCTTGCCGGCGACGGGCAGTTGGATCTTGTCCAATTCGAAACGCCCGTTTCCGGGTTCTTTGAGCGCACTCGCGAGGAAAGTTGGGATAATTTTGTTCCGTTCGATGCGGTTCCGAATTTATCCTGGAACGATCCTAACGTAAGATTCATTGACCTCACCGGTGACGGTCACGCCGATATTTTAATTGCCGAGAACGACGCGCTTGTCTGGTATGCCTCTCTAGGTGAAGACGGTTTCGGACCTGCGATACACATTTCCAAGCCGCGCGACGAAGAGAAAGGCCCGGCCGTAGTCTTCGCGGACGGCACGCAGGCCATTTTTCTCGCCGACATGTCCGGCGACGGGCTTACCGGCATCGTTCGGATCCGCAACGGCGAGGTTTGCTACTGGCCCAATCTGGGGTACGGACGCTTCGGCGCCAAAGTCGCGATGAGCAACGCGCCGCGGTTTGACCGCGACGACGTCTTCGATCCGCGGCGCATTCGCCTTGCCGACATCGACGGGTCCGGCGTGACCGATATCATCTATTTGGGCGCGGACGGCGTGCAGCTTTACTCCAACCAATCGGGCAATAGCTGGAGCGGCGCGACGAAGTTGAACGTTTTTCCCCGCGTCGACGGCGCGACCTCGGTTGAAGCGCTGGACCTGCTGGGCAACGGAACAGCGTGCCTGGTCTGGACCTCTCCGCTTCCCGCCGAGATTCGTCAACCGCTGCGCTACATCGATCTTATGGGGGGACAAAAGCCGCATTTGCTCACCCACGTGGCGAACAATCTGGGCGCGGAGACGGTTGTCCACTACGCGCCGTCCACTAAATTCTACTTGGCCGACAAATTAGCAGGCAAGCCCTGGGCGACGCGGCTTTCCTTTCCCGTTCACGTCGTTGAGCGGGTGGAAACCTACGACCACATCAGCCGTAGTCGGTTCGTCACACGCTATGCGTACCATCACGGGTATTTCGACGGCGAAGAGCGGGAGTTTCGCGGTTTCGGCATGGTCGAGCAGCTGGATACGGAAGAATTCGCCGTTCTTAGCTCGAGCGACCTCCTTTCTGACGCTAGCAATGCCGGCCCGACGTTTCACGTCCCGCCGGTTCTGACAAAAACCTGGTTTCACACGGGGGCGCATATCGAGGGCGCCACGGTCCTCCGCCATTTCGCAAAGGAATATTATCGTGAAGGCGATGAGAGCGAGCGCGTGTCCGGGCTCAGCGATGAACAAGTTGAAGCGATGCTCCTGCCCGACATTGAATTGCCCACAGTCCTTAAACGGCACGATGGCTCCACGATAGAGTGGGAGCTGACGTCGGCGGAGGTTGGCGAAGCGTGCCGGGCCCTGAAAGGCGCGGTGCTTCGGCGCGAAATCTATGCGCGTGACGGAACGGAAGCGGAGGACCGTCCCTACAACGTCACCGAACAGAACTACAC
>JBOHVR010000688.1:0-9624 GCA_050735755.1 Binatia bacterium | reverse complement strand
AGATAGAACACAATCAACGCCAAAGCAATGGAAATGGTAGGGATAGCGTGCGGAATGAACGCCATACCGTCAAGAAAGACCCCGCCCCTGACTTTCAAACGGACGATGATCCACGAGACAAAGTAGGCCAATCCCATGGTAGCCGTGGCCGTAACAACGCCGAGGATGATGGTGTTGACCGTCGAGTCAACGATCAAAGGTTCGCTGATTAAGGTCTTGAAGTTGTCGAGGCTTACATACTGAAGAGCTGCGCTCGACGGAACCATGTAGCTCGGAAGTAAAGCGGCCCATAGCAGAATGAAAAAAGGCAGGATGATGTTGAGAAAGAAAAACGTTACAAAGAGGCCGAAGCCCGCCCAACGCCAGCGACCTAAAGCAAGCCGGCGCGGCCGGTAACCTTTGCCGGTGATCGAGGCGTATTTCTCGGATTTACGAATGATCACGCGGTAATAAATCCAAACCATGATCACCGTGAAGATGATGAACAGCGATGAGTACGCAGTCGATAATCCGTAACTGGGGCTAACGTAAGCGGTAAAATAAATCAGCGTCGGAAGAAGGTAAACGCCGGCCTGAAGCCCGATCAGAAGCGGAGTCTCAAAATCGTCCAAGTTGCCCAAGAAAGCATACATTGCCGCCGCCAGCACCGCGGGCAGCATCAACCCGAGCGTGACTCGACGCAAAGTGGTAAAAGTCCGCGCCCCGGAGATGCGCGCGGCTTCTTCCATCGAAGGGTCCATGAGCCTGAACGCTCCCACCATCAGGAGAAACAGAGTCGTGCTGCCGCTCAACCCCTCGATAAAGATCATTCCCGGAAGGCTGAATATATTGAATGGCCCTTCGGTGAGGTTTACCCCGAACCAACTGAGCACGTCACGCGTGGAGCGGTTGATGACGCCACTGCGGGGGCTCAAGAGGAGAATCCAGGCCATCGGACGCAGGATGCCGGGCATGGCGAGGGGTAGCAGCATCATGGTCCACGCCCAGTCCCGACCGGGCATGTCGGTTCGTTCGACCAGCCATGCAAAAATGGTCGCCAACGCAAGACTGATCGCGCTCACCACGACGGCATAGATCAATGTGTTCACGAGCGCCGGATAGGTGAGCGGGCTAAGATAGACCGTCTTGTAGTTGTTGAGAGTCAAGGCGCCGGGGGTAATGAAGTTACCCTCACGCACGCTGGAAAGCAGCAACATGACAATGGGCGCAGCCACGACCCACAGCAACAGAAAGGCGATGACTAAAGAAAACATATTGTTTCTTATCGCCTGGGCCATAGCGGAAACCTTCCACGACAACGCTGTTGTCGCGGTTCGTGACCACGTTTTTTCCATATGAACCGCCTTGGGTTTTAAGATATTTACGAGCGCGTCATTCGTCTAATATTTAGAGGCCTGTCTTACCCGGCGGAGGGGCGTCCTCGAGCTGTTCCACTTCACCCCAGCCGAGGTGTTTGTAGATGCGGTTACTGGCCGAGATGAACCTCGCCGGCTTGTCGGGATCGCTGTTAAAGTGCTGGTGCACGGTGTTGACCGGGACAAAAACAAGGTCACCTTCTTCCCAGTCAAAGCGCTTGGGCTCCTCGGCGGTCTTCCACTCGTACCCTTGTTTCAAATCAAAGTCTACGTCCCAATGGAGTGAATAGCCGCGGCCCTCCAAAATGTACATCAACTCTTCCGCCATGTGCCGGTGTTTTCCCGAGCGGCCACCGGGGGGAAGGTCCTGAATGTACATATCGACGTCTTTGATCCTGGGGTTCATCCCCTCATGGGCCAGATGTTTCAATTTGCCTTGCGGGCTGTCCTCCCAAGGCGCGTCTTCGGGCTTTACCGCTTTTGGATGCTTTAGGTCCCGTTCTCTTTCTTCGACTGTTTGGCGCAGGTCGTCCGCGTAGAACGTGGCCTGACGGTTCCCTTGGCGCCAAAACTTGGATTCTTCAAAAGGCATCGAAAAACCTCCTACTCTCAATTTTCCACTGGCAGTCCTAAAAGCGGGGGAAATAACATGGTTGTCGGCGAAATGCAAATAAAACGCTTAACTAACTAACTATTATTTTTTTTCAGCCTTCGGAAACCCATAGGCCTCAAATATCTTCGCTTGCCAGTCCTCCAGCTTCTGGACGTCCTGCCAGCTAACTACGGACAGTTTTTTCCCTCTTAACTCGTTTTCTACAGCGCTGCCGCGCACGTAAACAGAAGACCCTAAAGGCTCGTGTTCGTCCGCCTGTTTCTGGGCTTCAGGACTGGCCATCCACTCCAGCCACAACAACGCAGCATGGGGATTTCGCGCGTCTTTTTGCACGGCTTCGAAAAGCGCCATTCTCAGGGGAACCGGCTCAGTAATAACGTACTGAAGAACACCTGTGGGATCCTTACCCATGGCTCTCCTGGTGCTGTGAAAGTTGGGGCCAAGGAACAGCGAGATCTCGCCGCCCATCATGGCTGTCAGAGTCCTGCTCCCACCGCGGACCCAAAAGGGTTCCTGCGCAGCGATCTTGCGAGCGAAATCCACGGTTTTCTCCAGGCCCCAGGCCGGCACCAAGGCGGCGACTTCCGTGGGACGAATATCAGCCGCGAATTTCTTCCCCTTGAATTCCGGCTTGAGGAAACCTTCCCAGGCGGTAGGCACTTTATCGGCGGTTATAAGATTCTTATTATACGCTGTGACCTGGAACCGACTGAAGAACGCCACAATATTTCGGTTGATCGGGTCCACCATGGGAACTGGAATGTCAAGAACGCCATGCTCCGCCATTCCGGCAATGTCGAACTTGCGTAGATACGGAAGGTACTCGCTGTAGAAATCGGAGGAGAGATGGAGAATGTCCCAATCCTTTGCCGTGCCAGTTTTGATCTCGAGGATATTGCGCCGGGCCTGATCCGTACCGGTGATTTCTTCTATGTAAATATCGAGGAAGGGGTATTTCCGCTTGAACGAGACCATGGCATCTTTGATGTGACTTCCCTCCATCTCGGCGAGCACGCGCAGCTGGCCTCCCTTTTTCTTGGCTTCCGCAACGATGTCGTCATGGTTATCATAAAACACGTAACCCTTGCTTTCTGCCTGCTGCTTGGCCTTGATCAAAGCGCCGCTTGAAGCAGCGAAGGCATCGTAGCTAAGGAAAATGAACGATGCAGCCAACACCGATAAATGATACGCGACTGTTGAGAAGCTCATTTTTTGGCCTCGCATAAGGTTACGGTTATTTCACCGCGGCTTGTGATTAAAAGCCGCCTCCCAACCCCTATCGCCATCGTTGGCGCCAGTCAAGATGCCGCGGGTGTTTTCCTCCGCTTCCTAGGTAAGTGAAATCGAATGCAACTGAACCAGATTGTTTCCCGGCAGGCCCAGCGTCATTGCATGACAGGCTGGGCGATGATCCTTTTCCGGGAATGTTTCGCATAGCTTTTTCATGACGGCTGGCTGTGAACCGTAGTCACGCAGAAGAATTGTCAGATGCCCGACGGAATTCAAGTTGCTCCCGGCCTGCTCCATTAAAGTCTCTAGATTTTGAAAGGCTAGCTCCACCTGACGTTCCAGGGTTTCGGCTTGCTTGCCCGTCTTCTGGTCGTAGCCGCCGATGCCAGAGGAGAAGAACACATTACCAGCCTTGGCGCCCATGGGGATGGGGTCGTGGTGGCCTACTCCTGGAATCTCGAAATTTTGCCGCTTCGCTCCTAGAGTCGCCGTGAATTGTAGTTGGATCAGCGTTTCGCGTCCCTTTAATTCATCGTACATGATCGTTTTGCGCGCCGGGCGGTCGCCGTCTGTGGGAAACATCTTAAGCCATGTGTCGACCATTGGCGGCTGGTCCTCTTTATCACGCAAGAAAACCCAAACGTGACCAATGTTGTCCTTGGTTCCGCCCGCCTGTTCGACAAGCGATTTCATGTTTTCAAAGGCCTGATCGATCTGGCGCTTGGCGCCCTCAACCTGCTTGTTGGTTTTCGGATCCTGCCCCCCGATGACAGACGAGTAGACCATTTTTCCAGCTTTAGCTCCCATTGGAAGCGGGTCCCGGTGCGAGAGGCCGGGGATCTCTAAAGGCTGGCGTTTGCCACCCGCCACGGCGAAGGCCTGAAGCTGTACCTGTACTCCTTCGGGCAAGGGGTACGTCGTAGTTTTCCTTGCCGGTCGGTTGTGCTCGTTGGGAAAAATCTCCAGCCAGGGCTTGTTGATCAATTGGCGACCGCTGGCATCGCCGATGAAAACGGTCACGTGAGCGATGTCATCGGTTGTCAGGCCGGCGTTTTCGACCACAGTCCGCAGATTACGAAACGCCAGGGCGAACTGGCTTTCTCCTCCCTCACCCAGTTTGCCGGTCGCGGGATCCTTGCCCGGGATGGAAGAGGAGAAAAACATGTCCCCCATTTTTACGCCAAGAGGCATCTCGGCCGCGGGCGCTATTTGGGGCAGATAGATAGACCTTATTTCATGTGCCATAGGGGTGACGTCCTCCTTCAAAAGTCATTGCCTATTTGGTATCGTGCGCGTGCTCTGTTTTTGTGTTGGTGGACGGCGATCATTTCGGCGGCAATCCGATCGCCGTAACGCCAATTTGCGCCATCTCTACGTCTCGCATCTTCGGGCTACCACCGGAGCCAAGAGCGCCCACGACTTTGCCGCCCGAACGGATCACAACTCCCCCTTGCAACGTTGTAAGAGATGAGTCTCCGTAGTCCACGAGAGTGCGGCCGGCCTCCGCCATGTCTTTCTTGAAATCCAGCGTGTCTCGGGCCATGGTAGCGGCGGTATAGGCTTTCCTGATAGCATGGCGCAGTATTCGGACGTGCGCTCCGTCCATGCGCGCGCACGAGATTAGGTCTCCGTGGTTGTCTACGACGGCTACCGCAACTGCCCTGCCATCTTTTTTCGCTTGCTCAAATATAGCGGCAATGGCGCGCTGCGCTTCTTCCAATCCTAAAGATGCGTTTTGTAGCATGTTTCCTCCGCAGCAGAAAATCGTTGGAACGCGATCTGCGTGGGTTATCTTCTCAGAACATCACGAATGACGAAAGCGTATATGAGGGTCTGATGATTTGTCAATAATCAGTGGCGGGTTTGTGGCGGGTTCCTGACAGGAGCCCATCAAGCGGTGGCAATCAATCCTGCGATGGCTCAGCGGGAAAATGCCCGCGGGGGGAAATGACGGATATGGGTTCGGAAATTCTGATTCTTGTCGTACTCATTTCAATCAATGCCGTTTTGGCGATAGCAGAAATCGCCCTGGCGGTGGCGCGCAAGTCGCGGCTTCAGGATTGGGCCGACCGCGGCAGCGCAATGGCGCGGCGGGCGCTGGAGCTCGTCGATGCGCCGCAGCGATTTCTCTACGTGGCTCAAGTCGGCATCACATTGATGGGCATCGTGGTCGGGGCGTTTGGCAGCAGCGCCGTTGCCGACCGGGTCGCGGCCTACGTGAGCCTTATCCCGGAGCTAGAACCTTACAGCGCGCCATTATCACTGGGACTGGTTATGGTTGGACTCTGTTACTTTTTTCTTGTTTTTGGCGAACTCGTACCTAAGCGCCTGGCTGCGATTGATCCCGAGCGGGTGCTGGTGATCTTAGCCTTGCCCCTCCGCCTCATGACGAAAATTTCCGCTCCGGTGATTTATCTCTTGAATTTATCCACTGAGACGGTGTTTCGTTTGTTCGGGGCCGGTCCTCATCGGGAGCATCTAGTCACAGAGGAGGAGATCAAGACGTTGGTTCAGAAAGGAACTGAAGCCGGCGTTTTTGAGGAAACAGAGCAAGATATGGTGGAAGCCGTCTTGCGGCTGGGCGATAAGACGGCACGCGCGTTGATGACGCCGAGGACGCAAATCGTCTGGTTTGACGTGGAGGACTCCCCCGAAGCGATCCGGAAGAAAGTCACCGAGAGCGGTCATTCGCGGTTCCCCGTGAGTAACGGCAAACTGGACAACGTCGTCGGCGTGGCGCAGGCGAAAGACTTGTTGACTGGAACTCTGGCGGGAGCCCCCATTAAGCTTGCCACTTATCTCCAGCAGGCCACGTTCGTTCCGCGAACCATGTCCGCGCTCCAGGTCTTGGAATTCATCAAACGCTCGGGGAGTCACATTGCCTTGGTCGTAGACGAATATGGAGGCATTGAGGGATTGCTCACTCACCACGATATTTTGGAAGCGATTGCAGGGGATATCCCGTTCGGACCGAGTCCGACAGAGCCCAAAGCAGTGCAGCGTCACGATGGCTCGTGGCTGTTGGACGGAATGCTGTCGATTGATGAGTTCAAGGAGATTTTCAATCAAGAAACGTTACCCGGGGAAAAAAAAGACGCCTACCAAACCCTGGGTGGATTTCTCTTTACACAAATGGGACGTGTTCCCTCGGTTTCCGACCGCTTTGAATGGAACGGCCTATGCTTCGAAATCGTAGATATGGACGGAAAACGAATTGATAAAGTCTTGGTGACATCGGTTCAAAGTGATGCGTCCGCCGATGACTCCAAGCCCACGGCTGTACGCGACAGTCAGAGTGGACTCGAGAGCCAGACAAAAACTTAAAACTGTGGCGTCAACGCGACTGGCAAACCGAGAGGATGTCTCTGCCCTTATGAAAGGATTCACGTGAGCGCTAGGGAATTTTTTTCCGCCATTGTTGCATAAGGCTCTTGACAGAGTGCGGTGCAGGAGCTAGAGCTGGTCTGACCAGCAGACAGGCAGACATGCTGAAGGCAATAAGGAAAACCCGGATTTACGAGGAAGTAGTAGGTCAGATTCACGAATTAATCCGGGAGGGAAAACTCAGAGCCGGTGACCAATTGCCCTCCGAAAGAGAATTGGCTGAGACGTTCAAGGTTAGCCGGACCTCGGTCCGCGAGGCGATCCGAGCGCTTGAGACCAAGGGATTGGTGGTGACTCGAATCGGGATGGGAACGTTTGTCGCCGATCTGCCGATCGAGTCCTTGGTGGCTACGTTCGCCAAGCTTCTCATCGAAGAGAAGGATGCCTTGGCGGACATCTTTGAAACGCGCAAACTCCTCGAGCCTCACATCGCCTCTTTAGCTGCTGAGCGGGCCACTCAGGCAGATATCGAGCGTATGAAACAGATCCTGAACAACCAGAAATCAGAAATAACCCGGGGCGAGAGCGGTGTCGAGGCCGATGCGGAGTTTCATTTCGCGATCGGCCAGGCGACGCAAAACCAAGCGCTGAAAAAGCTCATTTTCGGGCTGATGGATATCCTGAGTCACAGTCGCGAGGAGTCTCTTCAAACGCCCGGCAGGCGCCAAGCCTCCCTGGCTTCGCACAGAGAGATTCTTTCGGCGATTGAGGACCACGACCAGGATCGGGCCCAGAAAGCGATGGTGCGGCACATCGAACAAGTCGAGCGGAACGTCCTTTCGGAGAAAGAAAAGAAATCCCATGTTTCTTACCCCGAAGACGAGGCGGCAGAAGTCGAAGCGAAATCGTTGAAGGTCAATTAGTCAGGAGGAAAAAATGATCAAGCGCGTAGAGGTCAACTATCGAGGCATTTTTCAGAAGAACCTGGGCAAAAAGATTGGCAGCGACATCGTTATGATCGCGAGCCGAATGGGGCAGAGGGCGTTTTCCAACGGTCGTTACAGCGACTCGCCGGAGAGAAACGGGATCCCCTGTAAGTACTTCGCCTTCGTTTCACCGGATCTGTCCGAGGAAGAGCTGGAAGCGGAATGCGGCGCCAAACTCGAGATCGACGATGCCAACATTTCGGTCGTCCTGGACGATACGATGTGCAAGGGAGTCGAGCCCTGGGGTTGGCACGGCGTGCGGCCGATCAATGAGAGGGTGGTCAAGGACGGCTGTCTGCTCGTGGTCTCCAAGAAAAAGCCGGAAGAGCTGCTCAAGTTCATTGGCAAGAAACCGTACAATTACCGGCTGGCGATTCTTGACGGGGACGCCAGTCTCGCGGGTCTTTGGGTCAACAAGGATGATTTGACCCACGAGCGGATCCTGGGCGGAATTGCCGCTATCGATCCGGCAGTGATCAGCATCGAAGCCGTAGAGTCCTACCTTTTGGAAAAGACCAAACAAAAACATCGTGCGGAGGCGGCGCGCGCGGCTTACGAGTCGCTCAGGCAGGAAGCCAAACCGCTAAGAGTAAAACTTGTCACTCCCAAAGAGGGAATCGAGTGGACCCACGAGATTCCCGTTCTTCCCAAGTGGTTTGAGATGGCAGAAGGCGCGGCGGTGCCAGCGGTCAAGCGCGGATTCGAGATCGGTCCACGAGGACAATCGAGAAACGCCATGTTCAAGCGCGGCACCACCAAGACCCAGAGGCCCGCCGTCCGGTTCGATCTCTGCACCAAGTGCACGCTTTGCTGGGTTGAGTGTCCGGATGAATGCTTCGATCCGACCAGCGACGGCTACTATGACATCGAATACCAGTACTGCGTCGGCTGCGGTAAGTGCGCCGAGGTCTGCCCGGTGAAAGAGTGCATCGTGATGGTGGATGAGCTCCAATTTGAGGACGACTCGAGTCCGTGGGAGCACTGGAAAAAGAATTCCAAAGAATACATTCAGTGGGTCGAGAACAAAAAGGGCAAAGACCGGGTTTCTTACCCCGTCGTCACCGGCAAAGGCATCACCGTTACTCAGGGAGAAGTAATGCCCGAGGGAAAAATCGTGCCCGTTAGAAAAACCGAGGAGGTCGAAGTATGAGTGTCGCAGTCGCAAAAGCCAAATCAGATCGATCAAGTGTCTACGAGCGGGAAGACCTTTTAAACGGCTGCCAGGCCGTCGCCCAGGGGGTGTGCCTCGCCGACGTGGACGTGATCGCGGCCTATCCGATCCGTCCCTATACCGAGGTGATGGACGCGATTTCGAAGCTGATCGCCGACGGAAAGTTTGACGCCGAGTACCTCATCGCCGACAGCGAGCACTCGCAGTTCGAGATCGTCAAGCACGCCGCCTCGGTCGGCGCGCGCGCCTTCGCCGGCAGCAGCGGCACCGGCTGGATGTACGGCTTCGAGGCGCTCGTGGTCACCGCCACGGACCGCCTGCCGCCGCTCTTCGTCGTCGGCAACCGCGCCCTCGACGACCCCGGCGCCTTCGGCGTCGAGCACAACGATGCCATGGCCCTGCGCGACATGGGCTGGCTGCTGTGCTGGGCGACGACGGCGCAGGAGGCGCTCGAGCACATCCTGATCGGCTACCGCGTGGCCGAGGACGCGAAGGTGCGGATGCCGATGGCCCTCGCCATGGACGGGGCGTTCCTGACCCATTCCCAGCACATGGTGAAGGTCCCCAGCGAGGAGGCCGTGCGGCGCTTCCTGCCGGCCTTCGACCTCGGCGACCGCCGGCTCCATCCCGACAACCCGATCTCGGTCGCGCCGCAGGTGAACGAGGACTGGGTGATCGAGCTGCGGCGGCAGAACTGGGAGGCGGCGCGGCGGGCCCGCGGCGTGATCGCGCAGGCCTACAAGGAGTGGAACGGGATCTTCGGCCAGCGCTACGACAGCCCCTACTTCGACGAGTTCATGACAGAGGACGCCGAGGCGGTGCTGCTCGGCCTGGGCGCGGTCGCGATGCCCGCCCGCACCGCCGTGCGGCGGCTGCGCGAGCAGGGCAAGAAGGTCGGCTACGTGAACCTGCGCTGGTTCCGGCCCTTCCCCAGCGAGGAGCTGC
>JBOHVR010000687.1:0-3263 GCA_050735755.1 Binatia bacterium | reverse complement strand
CCCTTCTCCCTCGCCAGAGACGGCCGCGTCACTGGCTTTTACAAAGGCGTCGAAGCGCGCGGGTTCTTCAAGGTGCCAGGTGCTGGAGAAGAAGTTCGGTTCCTCACCATACTCGACAAGACAGGCGTGGCCGACGCACATCTCGGAGTTAGCGCAGATCAGCTCGAGAGCAAACCGGAGCACCTCCTGAAAATCGGAAGCCTCATTGGCGGCGACGGCTATCATATGGAGCAGGTGGGAAAACTTAATCCGTTCGGCCACGCGTTGTTCTAAAGATTCATTCAGCGCTTTCAGACTTTCCTGGGCCCGCTTGCGTTCGGTGATGTCCTCGATAGCCAGGAGTATGAGCCGGCTCTGCGCCGGCCGCTGTATCCTGCGCGCGTTCAAGAGCATGACGCGCCGCCCCAGCCGCGGAAACTCTTGCTCCACCTCAAAATCGTTGAAGTGGCTGTTCTGGGGCAGGATCTCGTCTAGCAGTTCGTGCAGGCCGGGAATGTCCCACTGGTGGTCGCCCAGCTCGTAGATAATACGATCCAAGGTGTCCGGGGGCAGGACTTGGAAGGTGCTGTAGAAAGAACGGTTGGCTAAGATGACGCGCCGCTCATCGTCGAGAACGATCAAAGGTTCGCGCACGGTCTCGACGATGCTCTCGGCGTAGTTCCGGGCCGCCATCATCGCCTCTTCCGAATGCTTGAGTCGGGTCACGTCAGTGAACGTGAAGACGACGCCGTCGATTTTGTTGTCCAGGGTGCGGTAAGGGAGACTCCGCATCTGGTACCAGTAACCGGCGGAAGTCTGAACCTCTTTTTCAATCACGGAGAGATCCCTCAAGACCTTATCGGCCTCGGCTACAAGATCCAGACCGATGAAGCGGTGCGACAGATGACTGATCGGCCGCCCCAGGTCCGAGGGAATCAGGTTCAGCAGCTTTTGCGCCGCGGGGGTGAAGCGCCTGATGCAAAAGGCCGAGTTAAGAACGATCTGGGCAATGTCGGAGGCATTGAAAAGGTTGGCCAGATCGTTATTTGCTTCGTTCAATTCCGTGAACCTGAGATTGAGCTCGTTATTGACGGTGTTCAGCTCCTCGTTAACGGCCTGAATCTCCTCTTTGGAGGTTTCCAGTTCTTCGTTGGTGGACTGCAGCTCCTCGTTTATGGACATGACCTCTTCATTGGCCGCCTCGAGTTCTTCGGCAGAGCTCTCATATTCATCGGTGCTGCTGCGAAATTCATCTTTCAAGGCTTTGAGCTCGGCTTCAAGCTGCGCGATCAGGGAATCGTCTTTCGGGCCCGCCTCAGCGGAGACAAGGCTGGGAGCCGTCCCCTGTGACTCGCGCACTTCCTCGAAGATAACGGCGAAGAGGCGCTCGCTCGACTTTCGCGCCGGGGCAGGCATGATCGTAACTTTCGCCAAGGAGGCGCTATCCTGCCCCCTGAATGAGACACGCTCGAGCGTGGCGGGTTCGTCTTCCTGCGCTACTTTGTGAAGCATGAGTCGGAGTCGCGCGGAAAACTCGGTTTCGATCATGTTCAGCAGATTAAGATCAGCCTGGCCGGTCGGGTGGTCCAGGTATTTGCGGGTCGGACCGCAGAAATAGAGAATATTGCCTCTTTCATCGGTAAGAACGATCGCCGCGTCGAAATGGTTGGCCAGCACCTGCAGGTTAAGATCGGCAAGGTTGAGCGGGGGGCGGCTTTTCTCTACCAGGGGACCGCCGGGCGCCGCTTTTTTCTCTGGCCAAAGCAAGAAGTTCTCCACGGCTCGCTGGGGCGACCCTTGGCTGCGGTAGATATGCCACTTCGGGGAGATAGTTAAAAACAGCTCGCTCTGGCCAGCGATGCCATCGGATTTGCCCAGGAACAGATAGCCACGCGGCCTCAGCGCGAAAGAAAAGAGCGTGATGATCCTTCTCTGGATGTCCGCTTCGAGGTAGATCAGGACGTTGCGGCAACTGACCAGATCGAGCCGCGAAAACGGCGGTTCGGTGATCATGTTTTGCGCGGAGAAGATCACCGCTTCGCGCAGTTGTTTAATGACCTGGTAGCTCTTATCGGTTTTGGTAAAGAAGCGCTTGAGTCGTTCTTCCGAAACGTCGGCGGCTATGCTTTTGGGATAAAGCCCTTCGCGGGCAAACCTGACTACCTCAGGGTCGATATCCGATGCGAAGAGCTGGATGGGACAGCTTTTCCGCGCCGCCCCCAGGTCTTCCAGGAGCAGCATGGCGATGGAATAGGCCTCTTCGCCGGTGGCACAACCGGGAACCCATACGCGCAGGGGATTGTTATTATTTTTTTCTGCGATCAGCGGCGCGATAACTTTCTCTCGTAGCTCGACGAACGCCTCAGCGTCGCGGAAAAAGCTGCTGACATTGATCAGCATGTCCTTCGCCAGACGCGCGACCTCGTCAGGATCCCGGCGCAGAAATGCGAGGTAGTCGGAGAAGTCGTTCATCTGGTTGAGTCCCATCCGCCGTTCAATGCGTCTGAGGAGCGTTGTCTTCTTGTAAGGGCCGAAGTCGCTTTGTGCTTTCTCCGCGAGCAAATTGACGATCGCGTTGAGACCATTAGTCCCTTCCTCAGTTTCGGCTTTGTTTCCGGCGCGCACGTAGGACTGCTGCGCGTACTTGATGAGCGCCCCAGGCATCTCCGCCGCAGGCAGCACATAATCGACCAGCCCTGTCGCTATCGCGCTGCGTACCATAGAATCGAACTGGGCCGTCTCAGGGTCCTGCGCTATAATCATGCCGCCGGCACCCCTGATCTCCCGTAGGCCCAGCGTCCCATCCGATCCGCTGCCTGAAAGAAGCACACAAATCGCCTTCTCGGGTTGATCCTCAGCAAGGGAGCGGAAGAAGAAGTCAATCGGCATGCGCATCCCGTCGCGCTTGACCGGCTCGGTCAGGTGCAGCGTGCCTTCGGCGAGCGCAAGAAACTTATTGGCTGGAATCGTGTAAACGGAATTCGGTTCGAGCGCCATCCGATCTTCAGCCTCGACTGCCTTCATCTCTGTGAATTTGGCCAGAAGCTCCGACATGTGACTCACGTGGCTCGGGTTCAGGTGCTGGATCACCACGAAAGCCATGCCGCTGTCGGCGGGCATCGCTGTGAAAAATTCTTTCAACGCCTCCAGCCCGCCGGCCGAGGCACCGATACCGACTATGGGAAAACTTGACACGGGAGCATTCTCTCTCTGCGACTCACGTAGGTGTGTTCTGGCAGGTTGCGGATTTCTCCTCTTTATAGCGGCCTCAAAAATCTGTCAAG
>JBOHVR010000686.1:0-2666 GCA_050735755.1 Binatia bacterium | reverse complement strand
CGGTTGAACGATTGGAATGTCTGGGACGGACCGATCCCCGGCATGAACGGAGCGAAGCGGTCCAACGGCTGGAACAATTGGAACGGGCCGCAGTATTGGTGATCACGACCACGACTTCAGATCACAGTTTTGCTCTGACACGAACACGCCCCACGATCGCGAGTCACGTTTTTTCCCCACGCACGAATCACATCCACGAACATGTCTTTCCGACACGAACACGACAAAGTCTCTTCAGCCTCGAGCCTGCTGCCAGAATAATTCGTTCACCCGATAAAATCGTAGTCCGCAGTGTAGTAAGCTGTAATAGAGCGCGAGGAAAGTCTAAGGCGAGAACATTCGAGCCAGGGATGCACGGGCCGGATAGCAATCGACCTATGCGCTACAAATCCAAGATCCATGCGCACCTCGCAGTTTTGGCCATAGTTGCCACCGCCTGGGCGGCCGATCGCGTGGTCGTCGAGGATTGGCGCTCGTATCCGCCCCGTACGCGAGGCGTGCCGGGCGACTGGAAGGAGCAGACCTGGGGAACGCCGGCCTACGACCTCGAGATCGTTTCGGACAATGGTCAGCCGGTCCTGCACCTCAGAAGCAAGGGTGACAGTTCTACAATCAGTCGCGAACTCAAAGGTTCGGTCGATCTCAACGAAACGCCAATCCTCGAGTGGAGGTGGAAGGTCAATACGCTTCCCGCCGGTGGCGATGCCTGCCGGAAGGCTACGGACGACCAGGCCGCCCAGGTTTACGTAGCCTGGGTGCGGGTGCCGGAGTCGGTGCGCTCGCGCATCATCGGCTACGTTTGGGATTCGACGGCACCGGCTGGCACGATCTGCAAGAGCGAGAAGAGCGGCACCGTGACTTATATCATCCTGCGCTCCGGCGCGGACGGGCTGGGCAATTGGATCACCGAGCGCCGCAACGTCGTAGAAGACTTCCGTAGGATTTATGGCGAGGCGCCGGACAAACCTGCCGCTCTCGCGCTCGCAATCGATTCGGACGATACGCGCTCCAGCGCGGAGTCGTTCATCGGACCGACCGTCTTCACGCCGCCTCGGCGAGCGGAATGCATTGCCGCCTGCTAAATTCAGTACCGCCAGCCGTTTTCGAAAAGAAGGGCCGAGTCATCGCTGAAAAACCTTAATCAGCTCCTAGACTGACGCGACGCGCAGTTCAAAAGTAGTCTTCGATGCCATCCGGCTGTTGATGGCACCGCTGACACTTCCACGTTTCGAGAATTCGCGAAACGTCGAAAATGAGCGGCGATTACCGCAGTCCGTACGCGGCGGCTTTTTCTTCCACCAGAAACCCGATTCTCCTTTTCTTCGGCTCCGACGCCAGGGGTGTTTTTCCTGACGTCACACGCGGAACCACCCTTTCTGAAGCGCCTCGGATATGCCGGCTTGCGCCAAATCACTCCAGACCTTGCTCTTCAGTGTGGCTTGCGACCGGCGTGACGCGTCATACACAGGACCTGCTCTTCTGAAACCAGACTTTAGTCTCGGAACCGACGGCGTGTCCTTCAGGCTCGCTCAATCCTTCCGCTTTCATCTTTCTGCTTTCATCCTTGTTTTTCCGCTGCGTTTCGTTTGAAAAGATCGCGCCAAATCGCATAAAATCCACAGAAATTCGGGTCAGGCAAGATCTGGTTGGGGGAAGTGCGGCGACGGGGAGTACAGTTTGTCGGCCTTTCATTGCACGTAACCACCACGCTCGCACACCATCCGCAAACCCTCCCCCTTCCGGACAGTGGAGGAAAGAAAGGTTCGCGTCCCCTTTTCTTCCTTTCCAATAGAATTCTAAAGCCTCTGTCCGTCACGGCCGCGATGATAAGAAGTCAAAATGGTTAATCCGTTTTTCGAACATCCTATTCTTAACTCCCCTTACGAATACCCGGCGAGGTACTGGGAGCTTGATGACCAGGGTCAGCCGACACAGCAAATCATCGAACGTCGTCGCCGTGCAGAGTTCATTACGCCGATTCCAAAACCGCGAAAGCGTAAAGCCCCAGCCGAGCAACAACAGATCATTTTCGATGAAGGCAAAGGACTTTCCACACAAAAACAGCAATACGATAGCACCGCGATCATTAATCGTGTCCGGCAAGAAGTTGACCAATGGAGAAGTTTACCGACGCCGGCGCAGGTCACTCCTGAAACCGCGCGGTTGTTGCAGCATTGGCGCCATCACAAGTTTAACGATACTCGCCCATTCTTTTGTCAGGTCGAGGCCGTTGAGACTGTCATCTGGCTTACTGAGGTCGCGCCTCATTTCGTTGTCGGGAAAAGCATACTGGAGCACGTTGCCGCAGCGAACAGGGACGCCAACCCCGAGCTCCAGCGTCTCGCGCTCAAGCTCGCCACCGGCGCGGGCAAGACCACGGTCATGGCCATGCTCATTGCCTGGCAAACTGTTAACGCTGTTCGCCGCGCGGGGAGTAAGCATTTCACGCGCGGTTTTCTTGTTGTCGCGCCCGGTCTCACGATCAAGGATCGTCTCCGTGTTTTGCAGCCAAACGATCCCGACGCTTATTACGAAAGCCGCGAACTAGTTCCACCGGACCTGCTTGATGACGTAAGGCGGGCCAAGATCGTGATCACGAATTTCCACGCGTTCAAGCCCCGCGAGCGCCTGGAAATCTCCAAAGGCGGTCGCGCGCTGCTCCAGGG
>JBOHVR010000685.1:0-15016 GCA_050735755.1 Binatia bacterium | reverse complement strand
GCCCTGTTCCCGTGAGAAAGTCCCCGGTGATGGAGTCTCCTTCGGATTGGCGCGGGCGGAGCGACGTGCTTAACAAAAGCCCAAGCGTGATTCCAAAGAGAAGGATGAAGGCGCCGCCGAAAGCCAGGACCCAGCCGCGTCGCCAAAATCCCACGGCAGCGGCTTGCGCCGCGCCGGTTTGCGTCTTCTTTGCCCGTGGCCGCTCAGGCGGCGCGTGCTCTTGTGGTTGCGGCAGAGAATCGCTCTCCTTCAAGGCCACTGCCGCCTGCGCTTCATAGTCTCGGCGCAGGTTCTGATAATCCGCTTGGGAAAATTTTCCGGCTTCGTAATCGAATTCGAGCTCGCGCAAATAGCTATAAATTCGGGCGCGTTCTTGCTGTAAGAGCGCCTGAGGAGTGTCCGCCGCGGCGGCAGTTTGCTTAAAGGCAGGCTCCTTCTCTTCCTGCCGTACGCGGGCAACCAGGCCTGGATCGACAGTCGCTTTTTGGGCGTTCTTGCCGCGATGAACCCAACGGCGCGCAGTCAAAATCACCAGAACGATCCCCGTGAGCGCCGCCGCATAGGGAAAAACCCAGAGCAGCAGGCTGAAGCCCTTGGGCTCAGGAGCGAGAAGCACCCATTCGCCATACTTAGAGACGAAAAACGCTTTAACTTGTTCGGGGGTTTTCCCTTCTTTGAGTTGTTGCGCAATGAGGGCGCGCATCTGCTGCGCCAGTTCGGACGGCGAATCGGCGACCGAGAGGTTCTGGCACACCGGACAGCGCAGCTCGGCCGCGATCTGGCGCGTCTGCTCTTCGAGATCGGCGGCTACGCCTGCAGGAATCGAAAAGCCAAAGACTAAGAGCAAGAGTAGAGCTAGGCCGATTGCTCGCCGGATTCTATGGCCGCGCCGGCCCCCATGAGCCTCCTCTCCCTTGAGAGACTGCGGCACAATAGCAAAAATGCCGTGTCTGATCTCTCGTGTCATTTCGAGTGCTTCGACAATACTCAGGACAGACTCCGCGAGAAATCCTTGTTTCGACCGAAGGGAGAAATCTGTCTTAGATTCCTCGCGTTCGCTCGGGATGACAACCCAATGATCTTCGACGCAGCGACGCAGTCTCTAATCGGAGAGCATCGAGGTGAGGGTGATCTGATGGGACGCCAGTTCATGCTCAACGGATGGATTGATATGATCCTTTGCCCTCGGAAGCGCTGATGATATTGCGCCGGGCCTCGTCCAGTTTGGCGGCAACCAGCCCGGTCCCCAAAGTGCCGACGTGCTTGTAAGTAATCACGCCTTCGCGGTTGATGAAAAATGTTTCCGGGATACCCCAAACGCCGAAGTTGATGGCGATCTTTCCCGAGGCGTCCATTCCGTTCGGGTAGGTCACATTGAATTCACGGATAAACGCCAATGCGTTCTCTTTTTGGTCCTGGATATCGACCCCGAGAAACACAATATCCTGATCCTTGAAGGTCTTCCACGCAGCCTCCAGGTCGCTCGCTTCCGCGCGGCACGGCGGGCACCAGGAAGACCAAAAATTAACGAAAACCACTTTGCCGCGCAGGTCAGAAAGGCGAATTTGCTTCCCATCAAAAAGCGTAAGTTGAAAATCGGGGGCGGGCCGGCCGATAAGGGGAGACGGAATATATCGCGGGTCGCGATAAAACCCGTAAGCCAAAAGCCCAAGCAGCGGCGTGAGCGTGGCAACGGTAATGAGAAGTTTGCGCCAGGGCAAGTCAAACCTCAGCCGCGCGCCGGCGAAATGGCCAGATCGCCACCAACGTGCCCAAAGCCACAACGGCTCCCCCCAGCCAGATCCAGGCAATCAGCGGGCGCACCAGAACTTTGAGCGTCGCGCGATTTTCTTTGAGCTCGCTGAATCCGGACAAAATCAAGTAGATATCCTCGGCGAGCGAGCCCCGACGAACGGCCCGACCCACGGGAGATTGTTGGTTGGGGAAAAATTTCAGCGCCGGCGTTACGACCCCAAGATCGTGCGCCGCATTAAAAACACGAAACGCTCCCTCGACCCGATAATGCGTGGGCTGTTGGGAGCCTCGCAAACCCTCGAAGAGAACGTGATATTTACCGATGCTCAGGCTCTGTCCCAGTTGCATCGTCGCCTCGCGCTCAACGCTATAGCTCATCGATCCCGCGATGCCCATGATGATCAGCACGACTCCGAGATGAACGACCAGACCGCCGTAGCGCCGCTGGTTGCGCCGGGCGAGAGTCGCCAGCGCCTTGAAGACTCCTTCTCCGGCAATGCGCCGGCGCGCGCGTACGGCCAGGAAAACATCAAACAGGATGGTAAAGGCGACAAAGGCGAGCAAGGTGAAGCCCAGCAGAGGAAGAAAGTCGCGCACGCGCCATATAAAAAGAGCCGTTCCGAGAAGCAAAGCCGCAAGGGAGGGCCAGAGAAAGTTGCGCCGGAGATTGTCTAAAGAAGCCCGGCGCCAGGCGATCATGGGTCCGACGCCCATAAGAAAAACCAACAAAAGAAACAGCGGCGCGGCCACGGAGTTAAAATAGGGCGCGCCGACGCTTACCTGCACTCCGGCCACGGCTTCGGATATGAGCGGAAAGATCGTTCCCAAAAGAATCGTGAAAAGCGCCGATACCAAGACAACATTATTGAGCAGAAACGCCGATTCCCGGCTGACGAGCGAGTCGAACTCGGGTTGACCGCGCAAGTGATCGCTCCGCCAGGCCAGCAACCCGAAAGAACTCAACAATACGAAGGCGAGAAAACCAAGAAAAATCGCGCCCACAGGACCGCTGGAGAACGCATGGATCGAAGAAAGGATCCCGGAGCGGGTCAGAAAGGTCCCGAAGATCGTCAGAGAGAAAGCCAGGATAATCAAAGACAGATTCCAAACTTTGAGCATGCGCCGGTGTTCCTGAACTTGAATCGAATGGAGAAACGCGGTTGCCGGCAGCCAAGGCATAAAAGCGGCATTCTCCACCGGGTCCCAGGCCCAATAACCGCCCCAACCCAATACGTGATACGACCACCACGCGCCGACGAGGTTTCCCATCGTCAAGAAAAACCACGCGATGATCGTCCAGCGCCGCGTCGTAACGATCCAGGCTTCATCGAGCCGTCCCTTGATCAGGGCGGCCATCGCGAACGCGTAGGGCACCGTAAGGCCGACAAACCCGGTGTAAAGCAGCGGCGGATGGGTCAGCATGTTGGCGTCTTCCAACAGCGGGTTGAGGCCACGGCCGTCAGCGGGCACGGGAAAAATCCGTTCAAAAGGGTTTGAGGCGAAGGCGATCACGCCGAGAAAAAAAGCTGAAACGATTGAAAAAACCGCCAGCACCCACGGCATGAGGTCACGATGCTGGTCGCGGTAACTCCAGGCGACAAGCGCGGCAAAAATAATGAGGATCCATTCCCAGAGCACAAGCGAACCTTCCAACGCGCCCCAGAGACCCGTGACTCGATAATAGATAGGTGTTGCGCGTGTTGTGTTAAAGGCCACGTACTTGATGGAAAAGTCGGTTGTGACAAGGGCATAGATCAAAGAAAGGGCTGCGATTGTAACCAGCGCGAACTGCGCTAGAATAGCGGCTCTCGCGCTGGAGAAAAAAGCTTCATGATGCGTTTGGGCGGCGAGAATCGGCGCCGCGATTCCCCAAAGCGCGAATCCCAGCGCCACAAGGACACAGGCGTGGCCCAGGGTCGCAATCACTGACTTTTTTCCTCGGGAGCAGGAACGAAACTCGTTGGGCGAGGCGGATGTCCATCCGCTGGCGGGCTATAATCTTCCGCATGTTTGGCCATAATCGTGTTCGCGTGAAAAACCCCGTCGTCGCCCATTCGACCTTCGACGACAGCGCCCTTTCCCTCGGCGAACAGATCAGGCGGAACGCCGCGAAAAAAGACAGCGATCGACTGCCCGCCGTCAGTTAACCGGAAGCGATAGGTCAGGGTGGCGAGATCTTTGTGCAAGGAACCGTTCACGACCATGCCACCCACTCGGAGGAACTGTTGCGGGGCTGGCCGCTCGGCCCCGCTCAATTCGGAAGGAGTCTTGAAGTAGACCATTGCCTCCTGCATTCCGCCGTAGATGAGATAGCCAAGCGCGGCAAGAATGATGAGACCACCGATCACGAAGCGTTTTTTTCTTACCATAGCTTACGACTCGAAGAACAATTTGACGTCTTGTTTCTGAAGTTCGTTTAAGGATTCGGACGATGACCGCGTCTGAGATCCCCCTTTGAAAAAAGGGGGAATGAGGGGGATTGGCTCTCCCGGCAGGCTAGAAATCCCCCCTAACCCCCCTTTGCAAAGGGGAGACAACGAAGCCGGATGCTGTGAAATATTCATCGAACTTCTCAGACCGCACACTAGCAGAAAAGTTCCACTAAGACGACATAACGGCGGCGACAGGATGGCACGACCGAGAAGACCCACGATCACGGTCTCACGGGCTTCGGGGGGCTGGTTTTGCAGCTTTCTTAAGTTCGTTCTCGATCGCCGCGGCAAACACATTGAAAGGCTGCGCTCCGGCAAGAAACTGTTCGTTGAGAAGAAAAGCGGGCGTGCCGCGAATACCCAGCAGGGCGGTCATGGCGGTCTCGGCTTCAACTTTGTTAGCGTATTTCGCCGTTTCGACACAAGGGTTGAACGAACCGGCTTCCAATCCGAGTTCTTTGCCGTATTCCTTCAGTTTGACTTCCGTGAACGCCAGCGGAGTCGGAGTTTGCGAAAAAAGCTTGTCGTGATAAGGCCAGAACTTTCCTTGCTCGTTGGCGCATTCCACGGCTTGTGCCGCCAGAGTGGACGGTTTTCCCAGGATCGCGAAATGCTGATAAAGAAATCTGACCCTACCGGTTTGGATGTACTTCTCGTTGATGAGAGGCAACGTCTCTCTCCAGAAGCGCCAACAGAAGCTGCACTGAAAATCGGAGAACTCAATCAGGGTTACAGGCGCCTTTTCGTTGCCGCGCACGGGCCCGTCGCGAATGATGTAGGCAACGACGTCGGCCGGAGTGGGTTGCTGCTGTGCCCAAGCCGCCTCGGGACGCAAAAGCAGAAACGCCAAAATGAACGCCGCGATCACGATCGAGCTTTCTCTCTGGCGCCCCACGAACCGCTCGGTGCGCCGGAGCGGGCGGCGAAGTCCGGAAGCGAGCGCAACTCCGCTTCCACTTTCTTCAGCCGAAGTTTTAAAGTTGCCAGATAGCCCAGAATCGCAAGCCAAACCAGGCCGTAAGCGAGAAACACAAATCCCCAATGTCCCATCAATTCCTCCCGTAAAGTTTCCGTTCCTTCACTTCTTCCTGCTTTTCACCGAGACGGACGCGCTGCGAAAGAAGATAGAAATAAAGCAGGATGAAGGCAACGAAGTTGATTGCCAGCGCGGTCAGCATCGCGGGGTGAATGTTTTCCCACGGCGCCTTATCGGGACGCAAAATAGAAGGGGGCTGGTGTAAGGTCCGCCACCAATACACGGACATGTGGATCAGCGGAATGTCGAGAAAGCCAATAATTCCCAGGACGGCTCCGCTCACGGCAGCGCGGTTCTCTTCCTCGATCAGGGCGCGCAGCATGAGATAAGCGATGAAAATCAACAGGAGGACGGCGGTTAGCGTCAAGCGCGCGTCCCACGTCCACCACACGCCCCACGTCGGCTTGCCCCAGATGGCGCCTTCGACGATCGTGAGCGCCGTGAAAAGGACACCAATTTCAGCCGCGGCATAGGCGAGAATGTCATCGCGGCGTTCGCGCTTCCAGAGGTAGAGGCAGCTTCCCACAAACACGATGAAAAAAGAGAGGTACGCCATCAGAATGCTGGGGATGTGGAGATACATAATCCTTTGCGAATCCCCTTGGTACGCGTCGGGAGGCGCTTTGATCAAGCCCCAATAGAGTCCCACAACAATGAAGACTAGCGCGAGCGCGCCAAGAATTTTGCTTGTTTTACCAGCCTGAGCCATAAATAGTCTCTGGTTTCGGGTTTCGGGTTTAAACTCGGAACTCGAGACCCGGAACCCGAAACTATCCGTCATGCCTCGACCACCCACTCGAAAATAAGGTACCCCGCGGTCATGAATATCACATCAAACGCGATCAGGAGACGCAACCAGGGAAGCATTTCGGACCAAGCCCCAGCGCGCAACGTGATCTCCAGACAGCGAATCGTAGCGAGAATAACGGGAATCAGGAGAGGAAACAGAACCAATGGAAGCAGCAGTTCGCGCGCTCTCGCCTTCAACGTGACCGCAGAAAAAAGCGTTCCCAAAACGCAAAAGCCGAAGGTGCCCAGGACTGTCACCCCAAACAACGACGGCAGCGAAGTCCAGTAGTCCAGGTTGAAAAGGATTGCGAAGAGCGGAAAGACCACGCTTTCGACCAAAATCATCAGAATCAGGTTGAAGAGAACCTTGGAGACGAACAGGGCGGACCGGTCAAAAGGAGTGAGAAGCAGAGCCTCCAGGCAAGAGTTCTCTCTTTCGGGCTGGAAGAGCTGAGTAAGTCCCAACGTGCCCGTAAACACAAACGCCAGCCAGAGCAGGCCGGGAGCCATTTCCGCGACTCGGTCTGGGCGGATTTCGAACGCAAACTGAAACAGAAAAAGCAGCAGCGCGCCAAAAAAAAACATCGCCATGAGGCTTTCGCGCCGTCGTAGCTCCAGCCGGACATCCTTCCACAGCAGCCAGTAGGTCTGTCTCAAGAGTTCCACTGTTCTCCTCGCGGTAGCAAGCTTCCCACCAGGCGGTCCAAGTTGAGCGCGGCTTCGTGGCGCTCGCCGTCAAAAACGAGCCGCCCCTCATTCAGAACGAGCGCCCGCGAACAGAGGGCGAGGGCGCGAGGGATTTGATGCGTGGCGATGATGACGGCTTTGTTTCGTTGAGCCAGCCCCGACACGAAACTCTCCAGTAAGTCCACGCCCGCGCCGTCCAGCGGGCCATACGGTTCATCAAGAAGCAGAAAGGCGGGTTGGACCAGAAGCCATTTGGCGAGCACCAGGCGGCACTTCATGCCCGCCGAGAGCGCGGCCACGAACCGGTCACGCCATTGGACCAAGCCGACACGGTCGAGCGCGTCATCGAGGTCGGTGCCGTTCTTATTCATGTTGTAGAGTGAAACAAACAGCCGCAGGTTCTCTTTCACGGTCAGATGCTCGTAGAAGTGCGCGCTCGGAACGAAGTAACCCACGAGAGCGCGCATCCGCGCCGATGCCTGCGCGAGATTCACGGCATTGATCTCGATCGCGCCGGCCGTCGGTTGGGTAAGCGCGGAAAGCAGCTTGAGGAGAGTGGTTTTGCCGGCGCCGTTTGGCCCCAGCAGCGCGACGCAATCGCCCCCATGAAGTTCAAAGTTGATGTCCTGTAAGGCCCATTGGCTGCCGAAAGCTTTGGAAAGCTGCCGCACCCGCAAGTTCAAATGAGTGCCTATTCCAATGTTCTGCAAAGATTTATAAGGCGCGCCGAGGTTTGCTAGGAATATAGACGTGGCCAAGCAACGATTCAAGGGAATGACCTGTGGGGCCGGCGCGGAAATCTGGCTGGGGCGGCTTTTTGCGCGCCCGCGAGAAGGTCTCGCGGCGTCGGCGCAACGCAGGGAATGGTCAGTGGAGAAGCGCGAGTTTGCAACGCTTGGCTTCTGTTGGTAAAAATTGAGGGGACATCGAAATCATTGCGGTCCCGAAAGGGGAATGTTGGTTTGGAGGGGTGAGCATGGATATGGTCGCGAGCGTAACAGGGGCGTGGGAAGCATTTGCTACTAAGGTTGGGGCGTTCTTGCCGAATCTCTTCTATGCCCTTTTCGTGCTGATCGGGGGCTGGATCCTTTGCAATGTCGCGAAACGGATCATTATTCGGCTTCTCCTCATCTTCCATTTTGACTGGCTGGCGGATCGGGCAGGGATTACCAGCTCGCTCGAGCTTGGCGGGATCAAGCAAACCAGCAGCGAGATTTTGGGCCTGCTGGTTTTTTGGTTTTTGTTTCTTATCGTCATACTGGCGAGCTTGAATATTCTGGGGCTCACCGGAGCCACCGAGACCTTGGAGGCGATCTTCCTTTATATCCCTAAGGTCGTTGCGGCCGTAGTCGTTCTCATCCTGGGTCTATACTTCGCTAATTTCCTCCAGACCGTGACCCGCACGTCGTTTATCAACGCCGGCTTGAAACAGGCAGACACACTCGCAGTAATTGCTTACTACGCGACCGTCGTTTTCATTGTCGCTGCGGTCTTACAGATTCTGGAAATAGCCGCCGAAATAGTGATGTGGGCATTTGTCTTGGTCTTCGGATCCATTTGCTTGGCTCTCGCCATCGCTTTTGGGCTAGGAGGCAGAGAAGTAGCGGCGCGCCATCTGGAAAAATGGCTGGAAGGACACAAGGACGAGCAAACCCCGCGCGGTCCTTGACCCACGATGTTAATTCGGTTAAATATCAGAAAAATTTTTGCGGTTCCCCAAATAGCCTAAGGGCGTTTCACCGCCCTTAGGCTATTTGTTATCAGAGGAGGGTTATGGCGACCTATCAGCATATCAAGGTTCCCCAGGGCGGTGCCAAGATAACGATGTCGGCAAACAAGGAGCTGAAAGTTCCTGACAACCCGATCATGCCGTTCATCGAAGGCGACGGGACGGGGCGGGATATCTGGCGCGCCTCGGTGCGCGTGTTCGACGCCGCCGTGGAGAAAGCCTACAAGGGTAAACGTAAAATCCACTGGATGGAGGTGTATGCGGGTGAAAAGTCGTTCAAGCTGTTCAATAGCTGGCTGCCCGATGAAACCGTCGCGGCTTTCGCGGAATTTCTGGTGGGAATCAAGGGCCCGCTCACGACTCCCATCGGCGGAGGCTTTCGCTCGTTGAACGTAACGCTGCGCATATTGCTAGACCTTTACGTTTGCCTGCGCCCGGTGCGTTATTACAACGGCGTACCGTCCCCGGTGAAGCATCCGGAGTACGTGGACATGGTGGTTTTCCGCGAAAACACGGAAGACATCTATACCGGCATCGAGTTTATCAACGGGACGGAAGAGAACAAGAAATTCAAGTCGCTGCTCAAGGAAAACTTTCCCAAAGAGTATGCGAAGATTCGCTTTCCAGACAGCGCCGGTATCGCGCTCAAGCCGATCTCCGTCGAGGGAACCGAGCGCTTGGTCCGCGCCGCGATCAAATGGGCGCTGGCGAACAAGCGCAAGAACATCAATTTCGTCCACAAGGGCAACATCATGAAATACACGGAAGGCGCGTTCAAGGATTGGGGCTACGCTCTCGCCAAGCGTGAATTCCGCAACGATGTTGTCACGGAGCGCGAGACGTGGATTTTGGGCAATAAAGAACAGAATTCAAACCTGAGCGTCGAAGACAACGCCAAGATGATTGACCCAGGCTTCGATATGATGTCACCCGATCAGCAGAACGACATCAAAAAGGAAGTGGAAGGCGCGCTGAAGCTGTGGCCGACCCATGGGGACGGCAAGTGGCAGTCGAAACTGCTGCTCAAAGATTCGATCGCCGATGTGACGTTGCAGTTTGTCCTCATTCGCCCGAGGGATTACGACGTGATTGCGACGATGAATCTCAACGGCGATTATCTCTCCGACGCGCTGGCCGCGCAGGTGGGAGGTATCGGGATCGCGCCGGGCGCGAACATCAACTACGACACCGGGCATGCAGTCTTTGAGGCGACGCACGGCACAGCGCCGAAATACGCGGACCTCGACAAGGTCAATCCGGGCTCGGTCATCCTCTCGGGCGAGATGATGTTGCGCTATATGGGGTGGACCGAAGCCGCCGACCTCATCGTGAAAGGACTCGAGGGAGCGATCGGAAACAAAACGGTGACCTATGATTTCGAGAGGCTCATGCCCGGCGCCAAGCTTGTGAGCTGCTCGGGATTTGGCGATGCCATTGTCGCAAATATGTAAATGAATGGTTTCGGGTTACGAGTTTCGAGCCGGATTTAAGGGCCGAGACCTGACTGACACCCGGAACCGAAGCTCGAAACTGAGAGGCCGAGGATTTTATGCCACGTAACAAAATTGCATTGATTGGCGCGGGTAATATCGGCGGTACCATGGCGCAACTCGTCGCGCTCAAGGGGTTGGGCGATGTCGTTCTGTATGATGTGATCGACGGGCTGCCGCAGGGAAAGGCGCTCGATCTCTTGCAATCCGGTCCGATTGAAAATTTCGACGCCGATATTCGCGGCACGACGAAATTCGAGGACATTGCGGGCTCAAGCGTATGCATCGTCACCGCCGGCATCGCGCGCAAGCCCGGCATGAGCCGTGATGACCTAGTAGCAACGAACGCGAAGATCATGCGCTCGGTGGCGGAAGGGATCAAAACTTACGCGCCGAACTCTTTGGTGATCATCATCACTAATCCCCTGGATGCGATGGTGACGCTGGCGCAGCGGATCACCGGATTTCCCAAAAACCGGGTTGTCGGGCAGTCGGGAATCCTCGATTCCGCGCGTTACCGGACCTTTGTGGCGCAGGAACTGAAGGTTTCCGTAGCGAGCGTGTCGGCAGTCGTTCTCGGCGGTCATGGCGACGACATGGTTCCGGTGCGCAGCAGTTGCCAGGTTTCCTGCGTCCCGGTGGAAAAGTTCATCTCGAGCAAGCGCCTCGATGAGATCGAAGCCAGAACCCGCAACGCCGGCGGCGAAATCGTAGCTCTGCTAAAGACCGGGTCGGCGTTTTATTCGCCGGCATCAGCCGCGATCCGCATGGCTGAGTCCTATTTGAAAGACAAGAAGGAGATCCTCCCCTGTGCAGCTCTCCTGGAAGGCGAGTACGGGATCAACGGATATTATTTTTGCGTTCCGGTTATGATCGGCGCCGCAGGAGTGGAAAAAGTCATCGAAATCGACTTGAGCCCAAGAGAAAAAGAAATGCTGCAGGTTTCACTCAGTCACGTGAAGGACATCGTCCAGGCTATGGACAAGATCCTGGCCGGGGGTTAGCCGAAGAACCGAGGATAGAAGATCGAGGCTAGCGATAACCTAAACCCGGCGCTGTTCGATTCTTACCCTCTCGGCTATCTGTTGTAACTTTTCATGAACATTCACGAGTATCAAGCCAAGGAGCTTCTGCGGCGCTATAATGTGCCAACCCCGCGCGGCAAAGTCGCCTCGACTCCTGAGGAGGCGAAAATTGCAGGGCGGGAGATTGGCGTTCCCTGTGTCGTTAAGGCGCAAATTCACGCCGGTGGGAGAGGAAAGGCGGGCGGGGTCAAGCTGGCGCGCACACTGGATGAAGTTGCCACCAAAGCAGGAGAAATCCTCGGCAAAATTCTTGTGACCCACCAGACCGGGCCGCAGGGGCGGCAGGTGCACCGGGTTCTGGTCGAGGAAGGGTTGAATATCGCGCACGAACTGTATCTCGGCATGGTTCTGGATCGCGCTTCCGCATGCGTCTCTGTGATCGCTGCCGCGGAAGGCGGGGTGGAAATCGAAGAAGTCGCGCAGAAAAGTCCCGGCAAGATTCTCAAGCAAATGATCGATCCTGCCGTGGGGCTGTTGTCTTTTCAGGCGCGCAAGTTGGCTTACGGGCTCGGGCTGGCACAAGATCAGATGGGCCCGTTCACATCGCTGCTGCAGGGCCTGTACCGTGCCTTCCTGGAACTTGATTGCTCGCTGGTTGAGCTCAATCCTCTGTTGGTCACAGGGGAGGGTAAATTGATCGCACTCGATGCCAAGATGAACTTTGATAACAACGCGCTCTACCGCCACGCTGACCTGGAGAATTTGCGGGATCTCAACGAGGAGAACCCCAAAGAGGTGGAGGCTTCGAAGCTCGGTCTCTCCTACATTGCGTTGGACGGCAATATCGGTTGCATGGTTAACGGCGCCGGCCTCGCAATGGCAACAATGGATATCATCAAGCTTTACGGTGGTGAGCCGGCCAATTTTCTCGACGTCGGCGGCGGCGCGACCAAAGACAGAGTCACGGAGGCGTTCAAGATTCTTCTTTCGGACAAACGCGTCCAGGGCGTGCTGGTCAACATATTCGGCGGCATCATGAGATGCGATGTCATTGCCCAGGGCCTGGTGGAAGCGGCCAAGGAAATGGGCATCAGCGTGCCCCTCGTGGTTCGGCTTCAGGGAACGAACGTGGAAGAGGGGAGAAAGATCCTGGCTGACTCGGGTCTATCCATTACTCTCGCT
Source organism: Binatia bacterium (assembly GCA_050735755.1). GTDB lineage: Bacteria > Desulfobacterota > Binatia > UBA9968 > UBA9968 > DATMAM01. The sequence continues at coordinate 2,891 of JBOHVR010000685.1, read as the reverse complement.
GAAACGATGGCGGAAGCGGCCGAAAAGATCGTGCGAGCCGTCTGAAGAATTTTAGATTTTGGATTTTCGATTTTGGATTGAATCTAAAATCGGCAATCTAAAATCCAAAATGTAAAATGGCCATTTTAGTCGACAAGAGCTCGCGCGTCCTTACCCAGGGCATTACCGGCGCAACCGGACAGTTCCATACGCGCGCGTGCAAGGAATATGGCACCCAGATGGTTGCCGGGGTAACGCCGGGGAAGGGCGGCGGCAGTTTCGATGGGATCCCGATCTTCGACACAGTTTCTGCCGCCGTTGACGCAACCCAGGCCAACGTCAGCGTCATTTATGTTCCGCCGGCCTTTGCCGCGGACGCCATCATGGAAGCGGCGGATTCGGGCATTGCGCTGATTATCTGCATAACCGAAGGTGTCCCGGTCCTGGACATGGTTCGGGTCAAACGATACCTCGGCGGCCGGAAATCCTTGCTGGTTGGGCCCAACTGCCCTGGTGTTATCACCCCTGGTGCGTGTAAAATCGGTATAATGCCTGGTCACATTCATGAGCCGGGGTCGGTCGGAGTGGTCTCGCGCAGCGGCACCCTTACGTACGAGGCGGTCGACCAGTTGACGCGCTTGGGACTCGGGCAATCGAGTTGCGTCGGCATTGGCGGAGATCCCGTGCATGGGCTCGAATTTGTGGATGTCCTTCAAATGTTTAATCAAGATCGGGAGACGCATGCGGTTGTTATGATCGGTGAAATCGGTGGAACGGCGGAAGAGGAGGCGGCTGCCTGGATCGAGGCGCACATGCGCAAGCCTGTCGTTGGATTCATCGTGGGTCAGACCGCGCCACCGGGAAAACGCATGGGGCACGCCGGGGCCATCATTTCGGGAGGAAAAGGAACGGCGCAGGAAAAAATCTCGGCCCTTAAACAAGCCGGAGTAACTCTGGCCTCCTCACCGGCTCTGATTGGTCAAACCGTTAAGGAGGTCTTGGGAAATCAGTGAACTAGGGATTAGTGATTTAGTGACTTAGTCTAACTCGGTCTCTCCATTTTTCCAATTTTTGAGCCAAGCATTCACTAGATCACTAAGTCACTAGTTCACTAATTCACTAATCATTATGATCGAACGCACGCTTTCCATCATCAAGCCGGAGGCGGTTCAAAAGAGGCTTATCGGCCAGATCTTGAGCCGTTTTGAAGCCAGCGGCCTGAGGGTCGTCGCCGCGCGCCTTGTCAAGCTGACTCAAGAACAAGCCGAGGTTTTTTATGCGGTGCATAAGGAACGCCCTTTCTACGCGAGCCTGACTCGCTACATGTCCTCCGGACCCATCCTCGTTTCCGTGCTGGAGGGAGAAGAGGCCGTCAAAAGGAACCGGGAGATTATGGGGGCAACCGATCCGGCGAAGGCCGCGGCGGGCACGATTCGTCGCGATTGGGGAATCGATGTCGAAAGAAACGCGGTTCATGGTTCCGACGGACAAGACACTGCCGCGTCAGAGATCGCCTTCTTCTTCAAGGCCGGCGAGATTCATTCCTAGCTCGACCATGGAATGCGGATTCCCCTGCCGCGTTCGTTTCAGTTCGCTTCATGAAGTCAAATATTAAAGATTCGAGCGATCAAGGCCTCAAAGAGTGGCTGGCCGCGCGCTCGGAGCCGGCTTACCGCGCGGAGCAGATCAAGCGCTGGCTGTATCAAAAAGGCGCAACGGCTTTTGCGGAAATGACCAACCTCTCGTCGGCTCTGCGCGCGGCGCTCGAGGAAGACTTCACGATCAGCCGCTTACGAACCGTGCGCGCCGATCGTTCTTCCGATGGGACCATCAAGTTTCTGTTTGGACTGGGGGATGATCAGAATATCGAAAGCGTTCTGATTCCGGAGGAAAAGCGGCTCACGTTGTGCGTTTCGAGCCAGGCCGGGTGCGGCCTCCGCTGTACCTTCTGCGCGACCGCGCAAATGGGGTTAAAGAGAAATCTCAAGGCGAGCGAGATTGTCGATCAGATCTTGGAAGCCCAGAAAGCACTTGCGGAAGAACAGCGCATTTCCAACGTGGTCTTGATGGGAATGGGAGAGCCGCTCGCCAATTATGGGCAGACGATGCGAGCTCTCGAAATTATCGGCGACGCCGACCAGGGCATCGGTATCTCCCCGCGCCGGATCACCCTTTCGACGGTCGGGCTGGTCCCGCAGATAAAGAAACTGATGGAGGAAAGCAGCGTGAATCTGGCGATTTCGCTGCACGCTACCACGGACGAGTTACGCTCGCAGATGATGCCCGTCAACCGCAAGTATCCGCTCGCCGAACTGATCGATTGCTGCCGCTCGTTGCCGATTCCCAAACGACGCCGCATTACATTTGAATACGTGCTGCTGCGCGGGGTTAACGATTCGCCCGCGGACGCGCGCCGGCTTTCGCAATTACTGCGCGGTATCCGGTGCAAGATCAATCTGATCCCGTTCAATCCGCACCCCGGCAGTCCCTACAGGCGCCCAAGCGCGGAAGAAATCACGCGCTTTCACAAGGCGCTCACTGAGCTTGGCCACCAAGTCAACGTGCGGATGCCCCGCGGCGACGATATCCAGGCGGCTTGCGGCCAGCTCCAGGGCGAGTTTGTCCGCCATCAGGAGTTGTGACGAGTGGCAAAGAAACTCGGCGTTCTCGGCGGCACGGGGCTCTACCTCATGGAAGGCCTTCAAAACGTCCAAGAAGTTAAGTTGAACACCCCCTTTGGTGAGCCCTCGGATACCTATCTTTGCGGCTCGTTGGACAACATCGAGCTCGTTTTCTTGCCACGCCACGGCAGGGGCCATCGGCTGCTGCCGGCAGAGATCAATTATCGGGCGAACATTTTTGGCATGAAAAAGTTGGGCGTGGAATGGATCGTCGCGGTAAGCGCCGTAGGG
>JBOHVR010000684.1:0-15251 GCA_050735755.1 Binatia bacterium | reverse complement strand
ATGCGGAGCTTGTCGAGGCAATTTCCAACCTGTCTGCCGACAGGAGCCCGTTTGGAGTTTTGGGCCTGTTCGGGAAATCAAAGCAGAAGAACCTTCTCCAACAAGTTACGGTTATAGGGAATCATCCAAGCACCACGCGCGACTGGGATCATGTGAGCCGTTATCTGGCAAACCAGAATCGACTCCGGAGCCTCGCCGTTAGATGGAATGCTTTGGCGCCGGAACTAAAGATCGAGTTGGTACCGGGAGTCGAGCCCCAAGACGGCATTGCCGCGGGAAAACTATTCGGTGTCTACCGCCGACTAAAGAACACCGTAGAGACGGAACGGTCATTACTGGAGACAACCGCTAAACTCTTTCCAAGCTGGGTCAAGTCAACCGAAGTGGCCGTAAATAATGACGCACTAGACGAACTCGATCGTGCACTGCGACATCACTTAGCCAAGAATCGGCTGGCGGATGTTTGGGTAGTTAAGGAACGGTTTCAGAAGGTGCTAGATGGGAGCAGTGGACATGTCGTGGACAAAATTAGGGAGTTTCTAGCCAGCTCTTTGGGCAACCCGGAAGGTCCCGATGGCGAGATGCAAGCAGAGTGGTCCTCTCTAATGGCGGAGCTGTCGCGTGTCCTTGGGCTTGGTGCCAAGCTTCACGACGTCGCCGAAATCTGTGAACGTCTTAAAGCCTCAGGAGCGCCTTTGCTTGCCCATGCATTGAAACAGCCTCTAAAAGATGCAACGGATCCACTACTTCCTGGCAACTGGCGACAAGCATGGCGGCTTAGGCGGCTTGCAACCTATCTTGAATCCATTGACGCGCAAGATGAACTGAAAACGTTGGCAAAAGCACGAGCAGAAGTCGAAAACGATTTGTCACGCGCCTATCGAGATATTGTCATCAAGAGAACTTGGTTGAAACTTGCCGAGAAGGCTTCGCCTAGCATTCGTGCGGCCCTTCAGGCGTATCTCAACGCTATCCAAAAAATCGGCAAGGGAACCGGTAAGAGAGCGGTGCGGTACCGTCAGGACGCACGGAATGCGGCGCAGCAGGCAAATCCTGCGGTGCCCTGCTGGGTAATGCCTCACTATCGTGTATCGGAATCCCTTCCCCCTGAACTGGGCTGTTTCGATCTTGTAGTCGTCGATGAAGCGTCCCAGTCGGATCTCACGGCACTGCCTGCTCTGCTTCGCGCCAGCAAAGTGCTTATTGTCGGGGATGACAAGCAGGTATCACCTGAAGGTGTCGGGCTCGAGGAAGACAAAGTCCGGAGCCTAATGAACCGGTTTCTTGGAAACCAAGTTCCTACCTACCGTCCACAAATGTCGCCCGAGCGGTCCATCTACGATTTGTACAAGGTTGTGTTTGCGAAGAGCGGCGTCATGCTCAAAGAACACTTCCGATGCGTCGGTCCCATCATCGAATACTCAAAGCGGGAGTTCTACAATCATGAATTGAGACCTCTTCGTATCCCGCGGGCCTCTGAGCGTTTAGACCCGCCACTCGTGGATGTCGTAATCGAAAACGGCTATCGTCGTGGCGAGCTAAATTTGCTGGAGGCAAGATTCATCGTCGACGAAATGATTAAGTTGGTGTCGGATCCGACGCTCGCCAATCGAACCATAGGCGTCATTTCATTACTCGGCGATAAGCAGGCTTACCACATTTGGGAACAACTCACTGAAGAATTGGGACCTGAAGAAATGCAGCGGCACAAAATTGCGTGCGGGGACGCGAGGACTTTCCAAGGGAAGGAACGTCACATTATGTTTCTATCGATGGTGTCAGCCCCGAACGATGTTGGTGCGCCGCTCTCACGCGATACGTTCGCTCAGCGATTCAACGTAGCTGCCTCACGAGCGCAAGACCGAATGTATCTTGTGCGTTCCGTGGACCTCGTGCACTTGTCAGATGCAGATAGGTTACGCCGTAGTCTCGTGCATCACTTTGCTTTGCCGTTTGCTCAAGACGAGGCGCGCGTCGAGGACCTTCGAAAACTGTGCGAGTCCCCGTTTGAGCGCGAAGTTTATGACGAGCTTACTCAGCTCGGCTACTACGTTGCGCCGCAGGTTCGGGTCGGCCACTATCGTATCGACCTGGTGGTCGAAGGTCATAACGATTCACGACTTGCAGTCGAATGTGACGGTGACAAATACCACGGTCCTGACAAATGGGCCGACGATATGCAAAGGCAGCGGGTTTTGGAGCGCGCAGGCTGGGTATTCTGGCGATGTTTCGCCTCAGCCTGGACACGAAGACGCAAATTTATCCTGTCGGATCTCGTGAAAAGCCTTGAGGAGCGTGGTGTGGAACCGATTGGTACGGAAGGCGCGCCACGGAGCGTCCATACTGAGCAAAGGCGGATTCAAGTTGACTAATAATTCCATTACCTATGGCATTCGGGTTGTCTTATTTACCTTTCATTCGCACGAGCTTTTCTTTCTGTAGGTTGAAACTCCGCGTGAGTTGAAAAAAAGGGCGAATTTTGCTCAGAGAACATCGTGTAGATGACATCAATGACAGTAATCAAACCAACTTTGACCCGGATTGCCTTTAGTGGCGAAACAGCTATTGGCGAGGTCTGAATCGTGCGTGTAAGTCGTTTGGTCATCAGGAATTTTCGCTCCTTTGAGCATCTTGACGTTCCGATTGGGACGGGCACCACTTGTGTAATTGGCGAAAACAACACAGGCAAGACTAATCTTCTACACGCCATCCGTTTGTGCATCGACGCAGGTCTCTCTTCCACATATCGTTCCCTCATCGCCAGTGACATTCATTCAACGGTCGATATCTCGCATCCGACTCAGATCTTGATCGGCCTAGAAATTACCGACTTTGCCGGTAAGACCAATGAAGAGGCGCTCGTCGGGGCCTGGCAATCCAAACCGGGATTGGCACGGCTAATATACCGATTTCGGCCCAAGCTCTCGGTGCGCGAGGACATAGAGGCAAAGGAAATAGAACCCGGCGACTTGGCCCCTAATGACTATCATTGGGAAATCACCGGTGGCGGGGATCCGGCCCGCGATCTTTCCTCGATAGAGTGGGATGAGGACGTTGGCTCGTCTATCCGATTTGGTGATCTACAATCGTTTCTGGTTGTATTTCTCCCCGCGCTTCGTGATGTCGAAAGTGATCTCCGGCAGTTTCGAAGTTCACCTCTCACACGTCTTATCGACGCGATGGAAATCGACCCCGAGGAGCGGGACGAGCTGCTGGGTGTGCTTCGTGAGGCCAATGAGGAAATCGCTGCCGCTTCTTCTATTGATTCGATCGCCAAAGCCATAGACACATCCTTTAAAAGGGTTACGGGACCGGCGTTTAGCATGGATGTTTCTGTAGGCGTTGCTGAGCCTTCGTTCCAGGCGATCGTCCGAGCGCTTCGGGTTCTCCTCACGAACACCGCGATGCAGAAGTTCGATCCCGCTTCAAACGGCCTCGGTCTTAACAATATCCTCTACGTATCAATCCTGATCGAGTATTTTCACAAACGCCTTGCGCAGAAGAAGTCGGCGGGGCAGATCATTTTGTTCGAGGAACCGGAAGCTCACCTCCATCCCCAGCTACAGCTAACCCTCTTTAAAGCCTTGGGTGCGCTTCCGTTCCAGTCTATTCTGACGACCCACAGCACACACATCACTGCAAACGCCGGCCTTGGGTCATACATCGTTCTGACGCAGACCGGGGTCCCAGCGATAGCTTCGGCCGTGCCCGGCAACGATAACAAACTTGAGGAAACGGAAATTCTTGATCTAGAACGCTACCTCGATGCCACCAAGTCGAACCTACTGTTCGCCCGCAAGGTAATGCTTGTTGAGGGTCCGGCCGAACTGTTCCTGATCCCCGCTCTCCTCAAACAAGTGAAAGGAATTGATCTTGACCGAGAGGGTATCTCGCTCATTCCCATCTACGGCGTGCATTTCGATGTCTACGCAAAACTGTTTTCTGCCGACTCGCTGCCGAAGAAATGCGCAATTATCACAGATGGCGACCTGAAGCCAAGCGATGCGATTCCCAGTCTTGACGGCGAGGATGATCTACCCGCGCCTCCGAATTTGAAGACGTTTGAGAATGAGTACGTTCGCGTTTTTGCATGCACGACGACATTTGAGCGTGCGCTAACTATGCAAGGAACCCTGGAAATGTTTGCCTTAGCAGCGGACGATATCGGCGCGCCCACAGTTGCGAGGCGTCTGAGAAAGGGAACAAAGGAACTTGCCAATGAACACCTAAAACGCGAGGAGCGGCAGGACATCCTGCCGCCGTTGCGTGCTGCTGTTCTCAATACCGCAATGCGCTTTGGCAAGGCTCGCTTTGCACAGATAGCCGCCCGTCACGTCGATACGGCAACGAGCATTCCAAAGTATCTCAGTGACGCTGTGAAGTGGCTGACCGAGCCATGATGTTGACGCCTGAGCAAAAGGCCGCTGTTCGCTGCGATGACAACGTTATGTTGAGGGCGTGTCCCGGGAGTGGGAAAACACGTGTCATTATTTCAAAGCTTGTGCGGGCGATAGAGGCAGTGCGTGGCACGCCGCGAGCCGTCGGCTGCATCACCTACACCAACTCGGCGGTTCACGAGATCGAGGCCCGGCTGCGCCTTCATATCCAGCCCGGCGATGACATCTATTACGATGTCTGCACAATTCACTCGTTTTGCCTCAATCACATATTCCGGCCGTTTTGTCATGTGATGAAAGGATACAAGAACGGCTTCAAGGTATTGACGCCGGACAGCGCCGAATTCGAGCAGCATGTCACTGCGATCTGGGCTCAGAACGGTAGACATAACCTCACCTATACTGACTTTGAAGAATTCACGCAATTGCGCGTTAGCCTTGAGGGAAAACCTGTTGGCAATGCGATTGAGCGAGGTAGCTTAACACCCGCAATGGCAACTGCGTTTTGGAACCGCCTACGCGAAGCGGGATTCATAGACTTTGCCACCATCATTTACTACTCGCTTCTCCTGCTCCAACGCCGCCCAGAGATTCTGAGCCATGTGTCAGCGAAATTTGACTGGATTCTTGTCGACGAATTTCAAGACACGACCGATCTGCAGGTTGAAATCCTCACTCTGATCGCACGATCCGGACGTACGCATTTTCTGCTCGTCGGTGATCCATATCAGTCGATCTTTCGCTTCGCGGGTGCGAGGCCTGATCTTACTGAAGAATTCGCAACCCGGATTGGTGCACGCACTGATCTTACCCTTTCAGGCAACTTTCGCTCGAGCCCGCCGATCCTGCGGCACGCCGAGCAGCTCTATCCGCGTACCCCACCTATGGAGCCTCTTGGGTCAGGGAGAAAGTTCACTGAGGTGCCTGCGTGGCGGCACGGCAGCTCAGCATTCGAAGTCATTACTGACTACTTCCTCCCTGACCTTGAAGGTTTGGATATTCCCGTCGGAAACGCCGCCATTCTTGCTCCCACGTGGTTTACATTGTTTCCTCTTGCGAGGCAGCTTCGGGAATATGGGATCAATGTCGTTGGCCCGGGAGCGCGCCCTTATCGTCGTAATCGCCAGTTTGCACCGCTGGCGGAGCACGTCTGCGGCTATGTGATGGAACCCCGCCCGGATTTAATTCCGGCGATCGAGCGTACGCTGTTCAACACTCTACTAGATGTAACGGGCAGTGCGCGCTTTGATATCTTCACCTATCAAGGACGCGCCGTCGTTTTCCGTCTCTTAGCCCATGCGCAGGAGCTCTACGCTGTTCACATGGGGGCTATTGCCTGGCTGGAGACAGCGGCGCGAGCTTTTTCTCAAGTACTCATTGAAGAGGAGTATCTGAGCAAGGCTGAGCAGGATGTTCTTGCCGTGTCTGTCGAGGAGATGAAGGCAGATATGCAGAGCAGTCGGATCGATTTAGCTAATCTGACGATTTCCGACCTAGGTATTTATGCGACTCCTGAGGCAGCGTTGAAGCTTTCAACACTGCACTACGCAAAGGGGCGAGAGTACGAGGCGGTTGCTATGATCGACCTTCACGAAGGCCGAATTCCCTCCTATCATGCGAGGACGGCGGAGGAGGTCGAGGAGCAAAAGCGTTTGTTCTATGTTGGCCTGACACGCGCCAAGCTGTATCTACTTTACGTCACTTATGACTCAGACCAAGTCTCCCGTTTCCTGCGCGCCGGGACAGGCGTCGGTGTGTGTTAGGTGTTGGCAAGCCCATGGGCCAAGTTTCTGCCTGACTGGGGAGAAAAAAGCATAGATCGGCCTACCTGTCCCCTTAGCTTGCCTGGCGCATGCCTCGCGTGCGTATGACTGCTCTCGTGGATCTCGCACGGTTAACAACTTGAAGTAAAGGAAGCCGACGCTGTCACTTTACCTTGCGCGCACGTCTTGGAAAATTGCAAAATGAAACCACCAATCTGAAGTTTTGTTTATTGATAGCGAGCGGTAATTAGAAAGATCCTCGAAGGCATAGATCACAGGTGCAGATCCTCGGCAGCAAACCTGTTTTCTCTCCCTCAGACCTAGCGAACTTCGTTGCTTGCGAGCACTTAACCCAGCTCGATTTTGACGTCGCGCTCGGAAATAGCACACGCCTTGGTTTCGGCAACGCGTACGCCGATCTCATTAAGCGCAAAGGCGAGGACCATGAGCGGAATTTCCTTGAGGCGTTCGAAGCGGCGGGGCATGTTGTAACCCGAGTTGGGCTCGGCGACGACGGGCACTTTGCGGCGGCGGCCACGGCAACAGCGGAAGCCCTCAACGGAGGGGTTCGGAGTACGTCTATCAAGCGGTGTTTCAGGTGGACGGGTGGCACGGGCTGACTTTCTTGAGCGGATCGACCGTCCTTCCGCGCTGGGTCCGTGGAGCTACCAGGTCTTGGATACGAAGCTGGCTCGACATCCACGACCGGAGCACGCGCTTCAACTCTGCTTCTACTCTTACGCACTCGGACAAATTCAAAACGTCCAGCCCGAGTTCGCTTATGTCGTGCTAGGCAGCCGCGAGCGCTTCCGGATCAGGCTCGCCGACGTGTCCGCCTACTATCGTCGCCTTCGGCGACGTTTCGAGTTGGCTGTCGCTACCCACCCACAGACCGCTCCTTACCGAAGTGAGCACTGTCCCCTGTGCGACTTTCGAGCACTTTGCGAGGAACGCTACGAGCGCGAGGACCTCGTACGTGTTGCTGGCATCCGCCGGGATCAATCGGTCGGCTCGGGGCAAAAGACATTGACACACTGACAAAGCTGGCTCAGGCGCATCCGGACACGCGGATCCCAAAGATGCCGGCTCCGACGTTCCAAGGGCTGCACGAGCAAGCCGGGCTACAACTCGAAGTCAAGGTTCAGGAACGATCCAGTGGCGGGAGGCCAATCGAGAGCGGGCGTGGCTTCACTGCTTTACCGCTGCGGTCTAAAGGCGATGTCGTGCTTGATCTTGAGGGACACCCGTTCTTCGAACCGGCACGGGGTATGGAATTTCTCTTCGGCGTTCTCACGATCGACGGCACCGAAGCGCGGTACGAACCATTCTGGGCACACGATCGCGCCGGCGAACGTCGAGCCCTCGAAAACTTTGTTGACCTTGTCACACCAGGCTTCTTGCTTATCCCGATCTCCACGTTTATCACTTTGGCGTATACGAACCGACCGCCATTAAGCGACTGATGGGCGAGTACGCCACGCGTGAGTCGCAAGTTGATGACTTGCTCCGCCGGAAGACCTTCGTCGATCTCCACACTATGTTCCGTCAGGCGCTCCGGGCGGGCGTTCCAAGTTACTCTCTCAAGGAGCTTGAGGCCTTGTTCGGCTTCACGCGTTCCTCCACGGTGCGGTCGGGCATGGATGCGATTGTAGACTACGAGAGGTGGACCAATACCGGTAACAAAGAGATTCTCGTCAACATCGCCGCTTATAATGAGGAGGACTGCCGAGCCACCTACGGACTTCTCAAGTGGTTGCATAGCCTACGCCCAGCCGATATGGCCTGGCCTGAGCCTCCGTCCATTCGTGTTGTCTCTGAGCAGATGGCGGAATCTGAAACTGCGCGGCGACTTCTCCGTGATCAACTTCTCGAGGGCGAGCCTGGGTCGGCCCATTGGCGTGCCGCCGAGCAAAACGTGGGCCGGCGCTCGCCTTATTGTCTATCTGCTCGCCAGTGGAAAGCGAATTGGGGTGGCAGCACAAAGTCACAAGGTGATCCACAACCTGCTCGGCGAGATCGAAAAGGTTGCGGGCGAAGACGGGGTATGCTTCCGGGGCCTGAAGAAATCGACAGCGGAGAATCCGGACTCGGAATACAAGAGCAACTTTTTCAAGAGCGAAGCCGGCAATTCAAAATTCATCGAGATGAGTCGTCAAGCCCAGGTTCTATTATAGCTGGCACAGCTTGGCTTTTCTCGCAAAGCGAGCTTGACAGTCAGCTTGACTATCTTGTCATCGATGAGGCGGGCCAGGTTCACTCGCTAACGCACTCGCGATGGGTACGTCGGCGAAAAATCTGATTCTATCGGCGATCCCCTCCAGCTGCCACAGGTGTCGCGGGGCATCCATCCGCATGGTAGCGGCGCGTCAGTACTCGAACATCTGCTTGGAGAGGCGGCCACAATACCAGAAGATCGCGGTGTGTTCCTCGAGCGAAGCTATAGGATGCATCCCGATGTCTGCGCGTTCATCTCGGAAATCGTCTACGCTGGTCGCCTACACTCCGACGAGTCGGCCGCACGGCGGATGACCTCGTTCGGTACAGGCATCCGCTTCGTTTCGGTCGAGCACCAGGGAAATCGTTCCGCCTCCGACGAAGAGGTTGCACAGATCGCAACCTTGATTACTGACATGCTCAAAGGTTCATTCACAGACGCCGATGGTACCACCCGGCCCCTGCAGGAACGGGACTTTATGGTTGTTGCGCCCTACAACGCTCAAGTGCGCCGGCTACGTATGGGCCTCCCGGGCGGCGTGCGGGTTGGTACGGTTGACAAGTTTCAGGGACAGGAAGCGCCTGTTGTTTTCTTCTCTATGGCAACTTCAAGCGGTGAAGACGTGCCACGGAATCTTGCATTTCTTTTTCCCGGAATCGTCTCAATGTCGCGATCTCCCGCGCGCAGTGCCTCGCTGTTCTGCTCTCCACGACTGCTTGAGGCACGCTGTAGCTCGATCGAGGAGATGCAGCTCGTTAACGCACTGTGCAGGCTCGTTGAATACGCTGAGCAGAGCACCGCGTATGATAAAACGACTTAGGCCGTAAGTTTCGGGTAAGCCGTAATCAGACTGATCGGCAGGTCTTCAACCCGATCCACCACCTCGTAAGGCAGATCATCGCACATCGCGCGCATGTAGTCGCCGCCGTCTCTGTCGATCGTAAGGCAGAAGGGACGGATCTTGCGCCGCACCGCCTCACGCAGCGCCTCGCGGGTGTCGTGCACCGCGTATTGCTGGTCCTCGGGATCGCGCCCATAGTCCCGGTCATACGGGCGCCCGTCGCTGACGAGAAATAACAAACGGGTCTGCGCCTCGACGCGCTCCAGTTTTCGGACCGCGTGGCGAATCGCCGCGCCCATGCGTGTCGCGTGCGCGGGCGCAAGCCGGTCCACCCGCCGCGCCACGCGCTGGTTCAGCACTTCCGCAAAATCTTTGACCACGTGAAACTCCACGTTGCCACGGCCGCTGCCGGAAAACGCGTAAACCGCATAGCTGTCACCGATGTTTTCGAGCGCCTGGATAAGCACGATCACCGCCTGCTTTTCGATGTCGATGGCCCGTTTGCGCAGCGGCTTGCCGCGTTCGTCGATGCCCGCTGCAATCTGGCGCAAGTAGGCGCTGTAGGCGTGCGCGTTTGTTCCCGTCGGACGGATCGCTTGCGCCGCCTCAAGCTGAATGTACTCGTTCGTGGTTGCGCTGATGTCCAACAAAAGCGCGACCGCGACGTCGCGCTGCGTGCGCTCGCGGCGCCAGTAGATCTTTTCCGATGGCGTCGTCCCCGCCTGACAGTCAACCACCATGTCGATCAAGCTATCGATATCCACGTCCTCGCCGTCGTAGCGGCGGGTGACTTTGCGAAAAAGCTCCGGCAGGAAGTGTTCGAACCGCGAGCGCACCTGGTTCACCAGCCAGCGGTATTCCGTGAGTGTCTCGGTGTAAAAGTCCGACGTGCCCTCCTCCATCACGCGCTCGCGCACGCGGCACCAGCGGTCCTTGAACGCAGCGGATCTAAAATCCCACTCCGGATACAGATAACAGAACGGCTCGTCCCGCTTGAGCGGGCCATCCCCTTCGGGGTTGCTGACTTCGGGCTCGTTACCCTCTTCTGCATCGCGATCGTCTTGGGGTTGATCCGTCGCTTGTAGGTCCATGTCCAACCTGAACTCGACCTCACGAGGCGGCTTAAAAGGCACCTCTTGGGGATGTTGCGCCGATTCCTCAAGTTCATCGGGCATAGTATCGTCATCGGCATGTCGATGCTCGTGCTCGTGTTCATGATCACACTCATCGTCAGCCGCGACATTCGGCAGCTGCGCGGCAAGCTGGTAGATACGTAGCGCGGCCTCTGCCGAGTCTTCCACCGTGGCACGCGGGCTGTTTACCCGGGAAAAGACTCCGAGCGCGGATTCCAGCGCAGGCCTGAGCCCTTCCGATGCCTGGCTCAGCGGCGAGCCGCCCAGACCGGCCTGCACCAAACCTTCGATGAGCGCTTCACGCAAAGGCAGCGCGCCGAGTCGCGGGCGCTCGGAAAGAACTTGAAGTGCGACTTGCCTGTAGGTCGGGCGTATGCCCGGATAACGCGCCAAAACATGAGCGTCGATACGGGTGTCTTCGATACATTCGAAGATCGCCATCCCCACGATGGGATCCGGAAAAAGCCGGCGCAATTTTTGAAAATCGCTTTCGCCGTTACTGTTCGTGTTCTTTTCCGCGAGACCAGACCGCCAGTCCGTAAACAACTGCGATGGGCGGGCAAAGCCAAATTGAAACGTGCCGAATTCTATATGCCCGGCCTGATGGGTGAGAATCACCTTATACCAGCCAAAGTTTTCGCGTTGCGAGGGAAACCGGTCGATTTTCGGGGGAAGTTTCACGGATACGGCTTTGCCGTCGTCGGACGGCATGACCCAACCGGCGCCGCGCGCGCTGGCTCCGCCTCGCGGAACGATGCGTATCTCCTGTCCGCTCAAAGCCTTGGTGTAGAGCCGCAGCACTTCGCCGATGCGGTCCAACTCCGCCGCGGAGTGGCTTTCTTTTTCTTCCATTCTCTGAATCGCCGGTCTTTGAATTGAGCGATCTTTTCTCCTTTCTTTTTCCCTTTTCCCTTTTTAAGCCTTTACCCCTTTCTTAGTATCCGACTCTTTCTATCACCGGCTGCAAGCGCTCCATGTTTTGCTTCACCTCGTCCGTCTGCGACAACTCCGCCCACGCCTCCTGCACCAACTCTTGGCGCACGACATGCTGCACATCGTCGCGCGTGATGGACCGCGATAGCACGCCAGCGTCCTGATGCTCTTGCAGTATTCGCCACACCCCTTCAACGCTCAATTGACCGTCCATGGGATGAAAGCGACTGTCCATGACATCCAGCGGCCGCAGATCACGCATGCGCTCCGCTTCGTCCGGATTATCGACGCGGAGCCAGGCTTCAACCAGGCGCTGCAATGGGAAGTGGTCGGGGACGATGCGCATAAACTGATAGCCCCGGATCGCCGCTTTCCAATAGCGTTTGATCACCTCCGGATTGCGATCGACGAAAGACTTGCGCGCCACCGTGACGCGGTCCGGCCGCCCGTGCGGTTTGGTATCTTCGACGAAATCATAGAGCTTGTTGAAGCCCTGCTCGAGCAAGCGCGGCACATACGGGTTCTGCACGATCGCCGCATCCGTCTCTCCGGCCAATAGCGGTTTCCAGGCAGCTTTCATCGCGCCGTACTGCCAGCCGATTCTCCACTGGATTTCCCGATCCGGATCAATTCCCGCTTGGCGCAACTGATGCTCGAACCACAGGGTAGCAATGCCGCCTTTGTACCAATCGCCGATCCGCTTTCCTCTAAGATCGGCTATCGACTTGACTTGCGGCGCCGTGACGAGCGCTCCCGGAAACCAGTTGCGCCAGCCGCCGATGATCCTAAGCTCATCATTGCCCAAAGCCCGCTCGGCAAACGGCGTGCGGACGTGCACGTCGGTGATAATGTCGATGTTGAAAGCGATCATGTCGCGCAACACGGTTCCGATTTCGTCATACCGCTCGCCGCCGGGACGGCTGGAGCTGATCGCTTTGGGATTGATCTTTGCGTGCACAATCCCGACGTCGAGCCCTTCTTGCGCGTAGAACCCCGCCTCGAGACACACCGACGCATCGAGCACATGCCCCGCATGCCAGCAGCCGTTACCAACGCGGAGTTTCATTCTCTTGCCTGCCCGCTAATGATGATGCCTTTTTTACTTCAATTTTTACTTTTTACTTATCTCTGAAAGTCCGGCGCATCCTCCAGGTGTTCTATTCCGCCAAGACCAACATCCACGTAAGGACTGGGCATGGCGGACAGCAGGAGAACTCGACTGTCACTCGAATTGAAATGTTGATGGGTTGTCATACGCGGAATGCAAATAAAATCTCCCGCTTCCCACTGCCATCTCGCTCCATCATGCACGTCGTATCCCCTGCCTTCCAGGACCAGGATCTGTTCCTCCGCGACGTGCATGTGCTTGCCGGAGCGACTGCCCGGTGGAATCTCCTGAAGATACGCCCAGACCTGTCTTCCTCCCGTTTCGATCGCGGGGTGAACAAGCCACTTTAGTTTACCGTGCGGACCCCACTCCCAACCCTCCCTGCTTTCATGAACCACGTGATCCACTCGGCCGAGATAATGAACCTCATCGTGATAGAGTTTTAGATAACGGTCATAGGTGTCTTCTACCGGCGCGCTCCAGGGCCGGGAGCGCTTGCGGGCTTGAAACACGTCTTCCAACTTCGGTTCCGACCCCACAACCACTTCAATGTCGTCCGTGATTCCTAAGATCCCCTTTTTTATTTTGTAGCCGCGGAGCTTTCCTTCCTCGTCATAGAGCGGTTCAGTGCCATCGGGAAACACCGGTTTCTCGCTCATCTTATGCTGCTCCCTCCACATTAGCCCCAGCATATGGAAGAGCCGGGTGGCAAGAGAGATCATGGCGCAGCCGACCTCGAAATCTCCGCCATGCTGATGAACGGAGTACGGGGCAAAACAAACCATGTCATGAGTCTCAAACTGGTAAGTGACTCCGTCGTTCATTTCCCATCCCTTCCCCCTGAGGCAGAAAATCGTGGGCGCCGCGATATGTCGATGTACGCCGCGTACGGGGACGTGAGGAGCGACGTCGATGATATGGGAGGCAAAACAATATAAGGGACCCCGGATCAAAATATCATAGCTTGTCAGATCCCCGGTTTGATGCGGGCTCCCTTGACCCATGACTGTAGCTTTTGCAGGGAGAGGTTTTAGCACATGCGGGAGCGATTCGACCCGCTTTTCTTCTTCGCTTTGATAAACAAAGCGCTTCAGCCGATCCGAATGCCTTGTTTGTTCTATTTCCTGCCAGGGCTCGAGGTAAGACATCATCCCTCCTGTCTGATCAGTCGACCAAAGCGTCTGCTAGTCTTCGGCCTTTGGGAAGCCAAAGGGCTGCGATATCGCGTTTCACTATTCGGAACTTTGGCGAAATTAGCGCCAATCCAAAACAATCGAAACTTTTGACTGCGGCACAACTTTGGCGCCGCGGCGCCACTCGTCACCCACCCACAGGTGCAAGCAAATGGTTTTACCTGCCTTTCAGTTTTTCCGCCTGGGGGAGACCGAAGGCTTTTTCAATCATGTCGTACCATCCGGGGATCCGGGAAAAGCTGTCCCATTTATCGATAGATAGTTTCCTTCCCTGCGTCACTTTTGCCAGCTCCGAGCCCGGACCAAAAACCGAAGACTTGAGCGGCTCATACTTGTCGATGATTTTCTGTCCCGTAGGAGTCGCCTGGAACTCCAGCCACAGCAAGCCGGCATAAGGATGCGCGGCTGAAACATTGACGCCTTGCAACTCAATGAGACGGACCGGGACGGGCTCGATTATTTTACAGACGATAGATTTGGTGGGATGTTTATCGGCGATTTCAACGCAGGATTGGTAATTGGCCTGCTGGTGCAAGCCATACTCTCCTCCAGACATCGCGGCCAAAGCTCTGGCATACCCTCGTACCCAAATAGGGTCCTGTTCCTTTAACTTGCGCGCATAATCCCTTACCCACTCCTCGCCCAATCCCGCAACCAATGAAACCATCCCATGAGGTCGAATATCTACCAAAAACTTTCTCCCCTTGAACTCAGGCTTCAGAAAGTCCTCCCACGTGTTGGGGACTCTTTCACCGGAGATAAGATCCTTGTTATAGACGACCGCCTGGATCGCGCTCGCCTCAGCCACAATGCTCCTCTTGCTGGGATCGATCATCCCGGTTGGAATTGCCAGGACTCCGTGTTCGCCCATGCCCATGACGTCGATTTTTTTGACGAATTCTGCGAATTCATTGTAGAAGTCGCGCGACAGATGGATCGTGTCCCAATTTCTTGCGCTGCCGGCTTTGAGCTCGAGCAAAAGACGCTGGACTGCTTCCGTGCCATCCACGGCGCTCAGGCTAAAGTCGATAAAAGGATATTTCTGCTTAAACGCCGCTCCCATTTGCTTGTAGGTTTCGGGATCAAGGGAGCTGAGGACACGGAGCTTTCCCTCTCTCTTGGCCTTAGCCACGATCTCCTCGTGACTCGTTTCAAAGATGAACCCTTTGGCCTCCGCGCTTTGCTTAGCCTTGAGCAACGCTGGGCTCGCCGCCATCGCGCTGCGCGTAACCAGTAGACACAGGAACAGGAAAAAAATGGCCGCTATCTTCTTCTTCGATCCGCGCATATTTCGTATCCTTTCCGCTTTCGCTCCGTGGCCGATGCCTTTTTTATTCATTTTTCACTGCGCCATCCATATTCCAGACTTTCCACGAGCGGCTGGAGCCGGGCGAGATTTCCTTTTCACTTCGTGAGTTTGGGAGAGCTCCGCCCAAGCCTCTTCGACCCGCTTCCTGGCGCACGCTACTTTGCTTAGTCCTAGTATCCGTATTTTTCAACCACCGGCTGGAGCCGCTCCAGGTTGCGCTTGATCTCATCGGTCTGCGATAGCTCCGCCCAGGCTTCCTGCACAAGCTCCTGGCGGATCATTTCGTCGACATCTTTCCGTGCTATCGACCGCGAGAGAGCTCCCGCGTCAATGTGTTCCTCGAGTATGCGCCAAACACC
>JBOHVR010000683.1:0-6693 GCA_050735755.1 Binatia bacterium | reverse complement strand
CTGAAAAGCAGCGCCACGTCCTTGGGCTGCACCTGAACCGGCTCCTGATCGTGGTTGACGATGCAAGCTTTGCCCAACACTTCGTCGTGAAGCCAATGCGCCAGGCTTTCGGCTTCGATCTTGCGTGCTTTGCCGGCGCTGAGCTGTTCCTCCGATTCGACCTGCCGCATGACGATCTTGCGGAACGAGAGCTCCGCGCGGCCGCGCGGAGCCAGCGCCTGCGGTGGCTCAATGCCGACATAGGAGGGCTGCAGCCCCGCGCGCGGCAAGATCAATTTCTGGAACACGCCGTTGACGACGTCGAGAATTCCCTGGTGGCTCCTGAAATTCACAGTCAGGCGACATTCCCTGCCGTTCTGCGTGAGAATGATATTCTCGACGACGTCCAGGTACGCCTCGATGTCGGCTCTGCGAAAGGCGTAAATCGATTGCTTGGGATCACCGACAACGAAAATCTTTCCCGGAGCGAGTTCTACGCGCTTCCAATCTTTGGCGGCGTGACCGACTCGCTCCGCCAGGTACAGAAGGATTTCATACTGAATCGGGTCCGTGTCCTGAAATTCATCGATCAGGATCGCCTTGAAGCGCTCTTTCAGTTCCTCGCGCACCGCCAGGTGGTCGCGGACGAGATCGCGGGCGCGCACGAGCAGGCCATCAAAGGAGACGAATCCGCGCTGCACAAAATTCTGCCGGCAATCCCTTGCGAAAGGGAGCAGGAGATCCGAGACCGACCGAGTCAGCGCCGGGTCAACCTGGCCGAGCCGTTTGGCAATCTGGACGAGAATCCTGGCTTCGGCGACCTCAAGCGTGTCCCAACCCTGAACCTGGTTCGGCTGCTTTTCTGCAACCAATTCCAGTTCGGCGTCGAGTCTTCCTTCCCGGACTTCGCCGTGGTGCAGCACTTCCTGAAAGATCTCGAGCGCGGCCTGAACGAGATTTTCAATCAGGCGTTGTTTGTGGGAATGCTTCTGGAGAAGCGCCTGGGCTTTACGATTCAGCTCTTGAAGCCACTGGGCGACGCGCCGTGATCGCGGTTGCGCGCGCGCCAGCGTCGCAAGCGGCTCCAACGCAACCGTCTCCGAGCATAGGCAACGGGCAAACGCGCGCAGATCATCGAGAGAAACCTTCCTCAGCACCTGCTTCCAATCTTCCTTGCGGCCGGCGCGGCGTGAAAGCTCGCGGTCCAGCCAGAGCAGCCAACTTTCCTCGAAGTGGCGGTCGAAGCACGTCCCGTCGTCTTCTTGAAATTGCGGGTCGAGATCTGCTTCCACCGGATAGAGCCGCAGTAACGAAGCGGCAAAGCTGTGAATCGTGCCGATTTCGCTTCGTTCAAGCTTGCGCAGAGCTTCACGAGCGCGCAGGTCGGTCTGATCTTTGGTTAAGCGGTAGCGTTGCAGCAAGGAAAGGATTTCGCCGCGTCGGTCCGTCTTTTCATCTGCCGTTCCCAAATCCAGGCGCGTCTCGAGCAAGGACTGCAGACGCTCGCGCAGGCGAATTTTCATCTCGTTGGCGGCCTTGTTGGTGAATGTAAGAGCGATGATCTCATCGATTTGCACCGGATCGGGCTCACGCATGAGCAGGTTGACCAGACGATCAACGAGGAGGGTGGTTTTGCCGGTGCCCGCGCCGGCTGTGACGATCAGGTTGCGGTCGAAAGTCGTGGCGGCGAGATCGCGATCCCGCTGATCAGAGAGAAGAGTCGGAGATTCGCGATTAAAATTCACTATTCTTCCTCAACTGAAGGTGCTCCTGGGCGCTCGCATCATTTTCGGCCCGCCACAGGCTGGGAAGGTGATTCTTGCGGCAAAAATGAGCGGCTTCGCAGAACCTGCAATAATCATCGGGCTGAATGAAAAAGCGCCCCTGGCGAATTCCGTCGACAAGAAAGGTAACCGTTTCGCGCAGTTTCGCGGCGCTTCCTCCCTCCCAGATGGCGCCGTCCAGGCAGGCAGTTTTAAATGGTCCGTCCCGCCATTCGGGGGCAAGGAAATAGAAAGCCGCCTCAAAAGGCGATGCCGGAACACCCTGGGTATGCCGGCGCGTGAACTCTTTGGCCATCAGGAGGTAAAAGGGAAGTTGAAGGCGCTGCCCGCGAACCGCCCAGAGGGGAAGGTTCTTGTCCTGCCGCGACTGGCTGCGCCCGGACTTGTACTTGTAGTCAATGATGCGGTAACGATTCGTTGCCGGCTGATAGTCCAGACGGTCAATCGCGCCGTGAACGGGAAAATCTTTAAGCCAAACCGGCCAATCGCCCTGCAAGAGGGCGCGCGCTTCCAGCTCGACGGCAACGGGCCGGTAGCCGGAGTGGGCCAGTTCGCGCAAGTCCGCGGCGATAACCACCCCTAAGAGTTCTCGAAGCTCTTCCTGAAAGATTTCCCACGAGACCGGGTAACCTACCGGGTTATCTTTCTGGTACTCGTGAAACGCCTTGTGGCAGGCGGCATCCAGCCATCCGCCGGTATCGGCGGCGGCTTTTGGGGTTGTGAAATAACCATTCCGGATCAGTTCGTCGTAGAAATATTTGAGGATGGTGTGAGCGAGTTTTCCCCGGTCGGATGGAGCAAGCACGGAAAGCTCCTCCGGCCGCTCGAGACGCTCAAGGCGCAGAATGTTGAGCGCAAAGAACTGAAACGGGCAGACGCCGTAACGCTCAAGCGCAGTCGGCGCAATGCCGCGCTCGCGCAGGGCCTTCCAGTAGTCGCTCAAAGGACCGAGATTTCCGTCGTGAGCTGAAAGACCGCTGCCGGTGTCTTCCAGCAAGGTCATGGCTCGGCTGCCACGCCGGTAGAGCGCCATGGGAAATGAGAAGCGCTCCAAGAGAGACGCGGTATCGACTGATTGCAGACTGAGTTGGATGGCAAGCTCTTCAGGAAGCAGTTGGTCCCGGCTTTTGAAAGGTTCGACCGCCAGCTTTTGGGCTATGCCTCTGGGAACAGGTAGAGAACTGCAGGGTATCTGCGCGGCTTCAAGAGCCCGGCGTAGCTCGCCCAGGTACCACGAGGGCACTAGAGGTCTGCCGGTATCGTCGGACCTTTGGTAGAGGCAATACAACCTTTCCCCGACCGACGCGACGAGGAGAGCAAAAAGCAGCTTTTCCTCCTCAAAACCCGCGAGTTTCTCGCCGATCTTATATCCCAATACCCCGTCCAGAACTCGGCGGTCCCGGTCGCGCAGGAGGGCGTCTTCTCTAATCGTGCGCGGGAAGAGTCCCTCGTTCAGCCCCAAAATGAACAAGACCTTAAAGGAAAGACCGCGCGCCGACATCGCGTCCAGTACCGCAATACCCGCGGAGTTTGCGTCCGTCACGGCGACGGTACGGCGCTCGAGCACAAGCTGATATATGGCGATGAAATCTCCGATAGAGATTGTGGGATCGACTCTATCGAGGGCAACGAGCCGGTCGAGCTCCTCGAGGATAGCGGCTCGGATGTCTGCATCCGGTGACGGAGCCGTGACGTCACGTTTTTCGATGGTCAGATACTTCTGCAGCAGACCTTTCCAGCGCGCGACGTATTCGCTCCCAGACGCTTCCTGAGGCAGACGGCTCAAATCGTCATATAGCTGCAAGAAAAGGTGCCAGAGGATGCGCACTTGCGCGACGGGGGCTTTGGGCGGACTGGCGGGCTCTTCTTCACCGCTTGCCGCCAGTGAAACTTCGCGGTCCAGGAATTTTTGCAGGCGGGACCATTCGTCGAACCCTTTGGTGATCCCGAGCCGGCGCGTGAGAAGATCCCAGAGATCCGGACGCGGGACCTGACCATCGGAGCAGAGCGCCGGGAGGTTAAAGAAAGGAGACGAGATCAGGTCGATCAGATTAGGCCGCAAGAAGTCGTTGCCGCCCAACTTGATCAGCAACAGGACGGCCTGGGTGAGAGGAAACTGCACCAGCGATTGAGCCGCCGAAGTGAGGATTGGAATGCGATGCGTCGCGAACACCTCCTGAATCCAAGGGATATAGGGTTCCAAGGTTCGCGCTACAACGCCGACCTGGTTGAAGCCGATGCCCGTTTCTGAGATGAGCCGCAGGATTTCTTTTGCGGTTGTGAGGACTTCGTCGCGCGCGCCGGAACAATTGAAGACGGCGCAGGAAAGCGGAAGCGGCTGCTGATCGCGCTTGATCCCCTCCGTAAAGAGAGGCAAAAACGCCGGCCCGATTTTTCTCTCTCTTGTGAGATCCCGCGTCTCCGAGCTGTGCGCGAGGCTCACGATGTGACGCTCGAAAAAGTTCTGGGCGAAGCTGTAGGCCGGGTGGCCGGGAATCCAGGGGAAGAATAAAGTCGCGGGATAAAGACTCGCAACGGCGCGAAAAAGATCGAGTTGAACCTGAGTGAGGTCGTAAAAGCCGTAGTAAAAGATCCGTTTGCATGTCTGGAGATAGGGCGAGGCAGCGATCCGATCCAGGACCTCGACATCAAGGTCGGATAGATCGCGGAAGTGCCATCGTTTGGAGCGACTGAGATGCTCATCAAAGAGAGAAAAAAGAGCCCGCAGTTTTTCGCTGCTGCCGGATTCAAAATACCCCTCGGCGACGGCTTCACGAGCGCGCGCGGGATCGACGGTAGCATCCTTAAGATCTCTTAGAGTTTGCCACAACGAAGCCGAGCCGCCTGCTTTTTCTTCGATTCCGAAAAGGGGAGCCATTTCGGGGTTCCGCTGGCGCAGAACCCGCGTGACGGCTTCCTCGAAAAGCACGTCGCTGCCGAGGAGATGGCCGGAGGAGGACCCCTTTTCATCCGACAGCCGCAGCGAAAACTGATGGAACGTCAGGATGGAGACGTTGATAAGACAGAGCTGCCGCTCCGCGGCGAGTAGGGCTTTGACGCGGCGGCGCAGGGCATCCGACGGCACCAAAACCAAAAGAACCGAGGTGGGGTCGTTCTTTTTATGGCGGGAAATTTCGTCAACGAGCGCGTCTTCGAGATATGGATGGAACGGCCCTAGAACAATTTCCATGAAGGATACAGCCGACAACCGAACGTCGAGTCTAAATTGTAAACGTCATCCGGCGGTAAACCTGCCGGACGGTTTCGACATCGCCTTTGCAATAGGAGCAGATTTCCGCCTCCCTGCCGGCGCGGTAGAATTCGAAGACTTTTGAGCCGTCGCAGTCGGCTTTGGGCGAGGGGAGTTGCAGGGCCTGGGCCAGATGATCGAGCTTGACGTGTTCTCGTCCCCACCGGCTCCACTCGTGCATGGTGTCGAAAACGGGAGCGTTGCGGTAACGCGCGAATGGAATGTCACGCGAAGGCCTGACTTGGTGGATGATCGAGCGCTGGTAGAGGAAGCGCAGGTCGAAATCCAAAAGGTTGTGGCCGACGAAAAGGTTCGTCTCCGTGGCGAGTTGCCAAAAGCGCTTCAGGATCTCGGCTTCGTCTCCGCTGAGAACTTCGACGGCGGCGTCGCGCGGCGGTTCCGCGGCATAAGCGAGGCAAAGCACTCTCGCTGTCAGCGCCGAGAGACTCAGTTTCTTGATGATCTCCTGTTCGTCCAGCAGGCGCTGAGCGCCGTCGAGTCCGTTTGCCGCAATCGCCGCCAGAGTCGGTATGGTTTCAATATCGAAAAAAAGAATTTTCAATCGAAGCTCCGTCCCTGCGCGCGCTTTCGCTTGTTCTAACAAAAAAGAGGCGACTGTGACAACCACGAAAGTTGAAGCGCTGAATCATGCGCGCCGCCCACGAGCACGGTCACGACCGCGCACGATGATTAAGTTGCAAAGGCGCAGGCAAAACATTAAAGAAAGGCTATGTTCATTTCTGTAAAACTTCGCTCGCGAAGTTTGCGTCTTTCTATCACGGCTCTGCTGATCGCTGTTTTTGTCTGGTCCGCGCCGTCCGTCGCGGCGCAGGCGCGCTTCGAAGGAATGGTGGTTGCGGATGATGAGTTGGCGGCACGGGCCGGGATGGAGATGATGAAGCGAGGAGGCAATGCAGTGGACGCCGCGGTCGCGACCGCGTTCGCGCTTGGCGTTGTCGATCCCGCATCGTCGGGTATTGGCGGCGGGGGTTTCATGGTGATTTATCAGGCGCGCGAAAAGACGGCGCACGTATTGGACTTTCGCGAGCGGGCTCCCAGCGCAGTTCACCGTGATCTCTATATTAAAGGTGGAAAAGTGGTTACTGGCCTCAGCCTGACCGGAGGGCTTGCGGTTGCTGTTCCAAGTGAGGTCATGGGGCTGAGCGAGGCTTTAAAGCGCTTCGGAAGCTTGCCTTTGTCTACCGTCATGGCGCCTGCGATCCGCTACGCTAATGAAGGGTTTGCGCTGCAAGGGTATCTTCGCTACGCCATCGACCGCCAACTCGCGAACATTCGCAAATCACCGGGCTTGGCCCGCATCTTTTTGCGCTCTGATGGCAGTCCTTACGACGTCGGCGAAAAGATCGTGCAAACGGAGTTGGGTGAAACGTTGAGCGGGATTGCACGGCAGGGTCCGCAGTTCTTTTACGAGGGACCGATTGCGCAGGCGATTGTGGAAGGCGTGAAAAAAGAGGGCGGGGTCATGACACTGGATGACCTTAAGGCGTATCGACCGGTATGGCGCGAGCCGCTTTTGGGGCAGTACCGAAAGCGCTTGATCATCTCGATGCCGCCGCCAAGCTCAGGCGGCATCGCCTTGCTCGAGATGCTGCGCGTCTTGGAAAGCTACCGCCTCGATCAGCTTGGACACAACTCCGCGACCTATCTGCACCTTATGGC
>JBOHVR010000682.1:0-3249 GCA_050735755.1 Binatia bacterium | reverse complement strand
ACCGTCAGGTGCGTCCCAATTCATCAGGCTTCTCCAAGGGCTCAACTTCTCAAGAGTCGATAAACGGTCAAGGTAAAGCACACAATAAAGGATGAGGTCTTTAATCACTGCTGTCCCATAGAGCTGTTCAATTTTTCTCTTCCTTCTCCAACGACGACTTCTTGAACTCCGTCCGCATCTCCGATTGAAGCCGGCCGAGGCGGTAGGTTTTCCAGTCGATAAACTTGGCGCATTGGGCGAGCGTGGGGTGGACGGCGCCGATTTTGCGCCACATCTCTTGGACGATGAACCGGTAGTCGGGATGGCCTTGGGGCATCGTGCGGAGTTCCCCAATATGGACCGCCTCGCGCAAATTCATCTTCATATACCAGCGGATTTTGTAGGCGAACGGCACAACGTACTGCGCTTCTTGAGGCAAGTTACGGTGAATCTTCTCGTAAAGCCGGGCGGTTTTTTCCATACAGCGATCGAACTGTGACTTAAAACCGGCCTCGACGATCTCATGCGGCGTGTCATAGCCGTGGACGGTCGTATAGTCCTGCCTTTCCTGACTTAGAATACGGTGCCGTTGCAGGTCGCGATAAAGTCCCAGATTACCGAGGATGTCGAAAGTGTAATAGACATGCTCGAGAGCTCGTCCCGGTTTGTCCCGGCGATGCCTGCGCCGCTTGAGGTAATCCTGTAAAATCTGCACACGCTGCTCCATGGTCAAACGGGCCACGGCGTTTCTCAGTTGGCGCAGAGGAAGACGCGAATGAGAATAGAGAATGGCCGCAATGATTTTTTCTTCTGCCTCTTTGTCGTAGTCAACCAGGGTCACGGGCTCGGTACCTTGGCCGGCGATTTGGGCAAGCATTTGCGTGGCGAGGCTGCGTGCTCCGGCCGATGTGTCGGCCAAATAGGGGCTGAACTGAGCGCGCTTCACGAAGGACGGAATGAGCTTGTTCAGTTCCTGATGAATTGAGGCAGCCAGGTTTTTTGTCTCGGTTAGCTCATGCGAGTAGAGCTTGGTCAGCAGATACTCGAACGCCTGGCCGACGCCAAAGAAGCCAGCATTGGTCAGAGTCGCGGCCGGCAGGTAGCCGCGCAGCACATCACACGCGTGGGCGCGCACCGTAGACCGGTAACCCGCTTCCGCCCACTTGCTAAGCTTTTCGTCCTTCTGCGCTTCCTGATAGCTGAGGGGGGCGCCCGTTTGTGGATGCCTCAGTTCGATCTGCTCGATGGGAAGGCTCTGGCGCACAAATTCGATCATAGGGACGATCTGGCGCGAGTAGGTCTCGAAGAGCAGATTAAGGGTTTCCAGATAGGCGTCGCGGTGTGGCGACGCCACGATCTTGGGCTCGCGGTAAAAAAGATAATTCCCCGCCTTGTCTTTCTGGTCGAAACGAACATACCGGGTTGATTTCTCCAACGGCGCGATGCCGATGCGCGCATCTTCCAGAATTTTCACGGCGACGTTGGAAATCTCTTCGCAGGCGATGTGCGCTGCCCCCAGTTGCGCCACCGAGTCGTCGCCGTAGCCGACGAGAACGCGGTCGTAAAAAGCCCTCGCCTTCTTAAGCGCGGCGCTGTCGGCGCCGGCCTCAAATTGCGCGCCCAGCAGGTCTTTTAGCGCCAGCTCGGGATCGCCGAGGAATTCATCCAAAAAGGTTCGGCGGAGACTTTTGATCGAGCGGCTGTAGCGTGAGAAAAGCGCTCCCGCCACCTCCTGGGGAAGTTTTAGCCCGAACACAGACGCATCGAGATTCGTAAAAAACGGCGCCAGCGCTTTTTCTTGTTCCGGGGTGAAGATCTCGCCCATAGTTTGTGCTTTGTCTGAGTTGACAATTCTAACTGCCTTTGTGCTAATGACAAGGGGAAAATTTTTCCACACGTACAGGGGGGGTTCGTCACTATACTCCTCAACCCACCCGACGGTTCTGAACTCTCCGATGCAGGAATCAAGCTTATGAGCACCAACGAAAAAAACTCCGGTTTCTTCTCCGAGACTGAGATCCCGCAGGCGTCGCGCAAGCTGGAAGAGCTCCGGTCGACGGGTGACTATGTCGTTCCTTTTGAAATCATTCGGCGGCGGGTTGTCGACGATTCTTTAAGCGGTCAGGTCGCGATCGATGCAATCGTGGTCGTGCGCATCGGTAGCGCTGAAGAATTGGAGGCGGCGCGCGGGATTGGCGGCGTGCATGCGCTCGATCTGGCGTTGCGCAAGGTCCTTACCCGGCACTTCCCCGTCATTGCCACCGTGCGCGTGACGGAGTCCTACACGCATGGGGGCGGCGAGGGAACCGAAGCCGAAGTCATGTCGGTGAAAAAGTTTACCGATGGCAAGATGGAGTGGACGACGATGCGCCGATCCACGGATATCGTCGAGGCTGGTTGGCTGGGCCTGTTGGATGGGTACGAGTGGAAGATCTGGGTGGAGTCGAAAAAGAGAAGGTGATTATGGCGCGACGACTCAAAACCGCGTTTTTAGTGACTGCCATGGGGGCGCTTATTTGTGCCGAGTCTTGGGCTCACGATTTCCGGGCATCCGGCCGCTCAGCGAGGACAGCCGTTAACCGGTCAGTAATTGTTGGGCAGAGAGCGCCGCGCTTCCCGCCCGCTCCACGCGTGATCATATTGCAGCCGCACGGCTTTTACCCGCCAGGGTTTTATCCCCATTACCCTCAGCACTACCATGGTTACAGCGTTTCCTATCGGAATCTTTATCCCTTTTTCTGTTTCTTCGACGGGAGCGCATTTGTCAATCAGGCCGGGTTTCTCGACCACGTTGGAGGCATCCATAAGATTCCGCTGAATCAGGCACGCTCTTTTTGCGACGCGAGCGGCTCAAGTTGCTGGTTTGGCTACTAGCTCACCGCGTGCGATCACCAGGGCGGAATTTTTTGAGCCAAAAGCGATGCAGTTACACACCGCAAGGTCCACATCTCGGGCGATGCCATGGTTTGGGATGTAGTTCAGATCACACGACGGATCGGGGACTGCGTAGTTGATGGTGGGAGGAAGGAAGCCATCGTTCATCCCCAGAATCGCCGCGATCACGCTGGCGGCCCCTGCCGCGCCTTGCGGATGGCCGATCATGGACTTGACGGAGCTCATCGGGATCTCATAGGCCCTCCGGCCAAAGCACACCCGAATCGCCCGGGTCTCGGTCTCGTCGTTTAATACGGTCGATGTGCCGTGGACGGCAATGTAGCCAATCTCGTCCTTGGCCACGCCGGCGTCCTGGATAGCCAAGGTCATCGCCCG
>JBOHVR010000681.1:0-9692 GCA_050735755.1 Binatia bacterium | reverse complement strand
GTTCGATACCAAACGCTACTCCGGCCAGCGGCTTATCTTCCATGCGGCAGCCGCTGGGCTGGTCTTCCTAACCATTGGCTTTGCGGTCACGCGTCTCGTCGTCGATGCCAATTACGCCAGGCGTTCGTTAGCGGCGGCAGGTTTTACTCGGCCCCCCGTTGTTACTGCAGGAAAAAGACTACATGCGCGTGGCATTCCGCCAGCAAAATTCCGTTAAATATCAACAGACAAAAATCTAGGAGGCTTATTGGCATAGCGGTTGCTGAATTCCGGAACCCTTTCAACCACAAATCAGATATAGGTATCAGGACATAGATCAAGGCATTATTTTTTGCGCTATTTGGCGATACGCACCTGGGTTTTTCCCGATTCTCATGTCAGCTACGGGTCGCTTTTAACCTAACGTGACGAGAGTGTAACGATTGCGCTGCATAAAAGTGATGCGACCACAAGAAAAAAGTCTTTCCGGCCTTACCATTTTGTCTGAAGTGGAGAAGCCTGGGAGTGACAAGAGGCGGGCCAAGAACATTCTCGTTGTAGATGAGAATCCAGGAGCACGCTCACGCGTCGCTCAATTGCTCGAAGACGGAGGCTATGACGTCCAGCAAGCCGAGAGCGGCCAAGCCGCCATTGATTTACTGAACAGAATAGCATTTGCAGCAGTCGTAACCAGTTTACGAATGACTGGCGATGTAAGCGGAATTGATGTGCTCGTCCATCAGGAACTGGTGTCCCCCGGAGGAGCAAAAATTCTCATTGCCGACTTTATTTCCAAAAGAGTGGAGTACGTCAGCAATTTCCTTGGAGCCGTGTGTATTCCTACCGAGATTCCCGCGGAGGTTTTTCTCGATCGAATCAATCGCACTCTCAGCTCATGAATAAATGAAGGATGATACGCGTGGCACCGGCGGGCCCTTGCTACGGTATGGGCTTACGAACCGATAGGCCTGCGAGCTGACTTTCCAAGCGCCACTGCCTAGAGACATGACGCTCTTGCCCGCGGTCTGGGGTGCGAAGAAGTCCGTCACGTCATCATCAAAGAAGGTAAGTACGGAAGCTCCCAAGCCCTGCGCGTAAGCGCCCAGGTAAAGCTTCCCGCCCATGATCGCCGCTTCGAGCGAGCTGGCCGCCGTGGAATCATCCGCAACCGGCTGGAGCGGAAAGACACGCCCGGAGGACCGCGTCGACGGCGCCGGGTTTTCCAACCGATGCGCCTCCTGCACGGCAAGCCATAACCGCCTCCGGGCCGATCCCAAAGACGACGCCTCGTGCATCGCACTGATCACCCAAAAACCTAAGCTTCGCTCGACATAATAACCTAAAAATGATACAACCTAATAACCTAATTAAAGCGCAACGCAAAAACCTAGCTGACGCGCAGCGCCATACCCTAATGGCAGGACACGGCTCATGGCAACGCCGCAGGAGAAATTGGCTGAATCCCTTGAAGCCCTGAAGGCGCTTCAGGACCGGGGTGTCATTGCCATCCGGGCCGCGGACCTCAAACGGGTGCACCGGGAGCGCCTGCTGAAAAACGGCTTCCTGCAAGAAGTCATGAAGGGCTGGTACATAGCATCGCGCCAGGATGAGGTGGCGGGTCAAAGCACAGCCTGGTATGCGGCCTTCTGGGCTTTCTGCGCCGCCTATCTGCGCGCACGCTTTGGCACTGAGTGGTGCCTGTCACCTGCGCACTCCCTGTCCCTGCATGCCGCGAACTATGCCGTACCGGCCCGGCTTTTGGTGCGCTCTCCTAAAGGCGGCAACAAAGCCACGGCACTGCCCCATGGCACTTCACTGTTCGATATTCGCGCTTTCGTCCCGGAGGAGAAGGACATCGATGAGAAGGCCGGGCTGCGGCTCTTCTCGCTGCCCGCGGCGTTGATCGCCGCCGCTCCGGGGTTTTTCGAGAAGAATTCCACTGATACGCGCGCGGCACTTGCGACGGTCCGCGATGCCTCGGAGGTGCTGGACCGCCTTCTGGAGGGTGGGCACAGCACGATCGCGGGACGGCTTGCGGGAGCATTCCGCAGTATCGGGCGTGACCGGATCGCCGATGACATCTTGAGGACTATGCGCGCCGCCGGTTATACCGTGCGCGAACAGGACCCGTTCAAAAGCAGGATCGACCTTGTGCTGCGGCGGCGAGAGGCGTCCCCCTACGCGGCCCGGATACGCCTCATGTGGCAGCAAATGCGCGGGGGAGTGATCGAAAGGTTTCCCGCTGCGCCCGGACGGCCGAAGGACATCGACGCCTATCTCAAGCATGTGCAGGAAATCTATGTCACCGACGCCTACCACTCGCTGTCTATTGAAGGTTATCGCGTCAGTCCGGCGCTGATCGAGCGCGTCCGCAGCGGCGGCTGGAACCCTGACGTGGACGAGCAAGACCGCGAGCATCGCAACGCGCTCGCGGCGCGCGGCTACTGGCTCGCCTATCAGGCGGTGCAAAAGAGTCTTCGCAGGGTGCTGCGCGGGGAGAATCCCGGCGCCGTTGCCGATAAGGATCACGGCAGCTGGTACCGTGAATTGTTCGCACCGAGTGTGACTGCTGGATTGCTCCGACCGGCCGACCTTGCCGGTTACCGCAACGGGCCTGTTTTCATCCAGCGGTCAATGCATGTTCCGCCTAACGGGGAGGCGGTGCGCGATGCCATGCCGGTGTTTTTTGACATGCTGACCGAAGAAACCGAGCCGTCAGCACGGGTCGTGCTCGGGCACTTCATCTTCGTCTATATCCACCCTTATACGGATGGCAACGGCCGTATCGGCAGATTTCTCATGAACGTGATGCTGGCGGCAGGCGGATACCCCTGGACAGTAGTGCCGCTGGAACGGCGGGACGCCTACATGATCGCTCTCGAGGACGCAAGCGTGCGGCAGAACATTGCGCCGTTCGCCGGCTTCCTTGCGCAGCTTGTCAATGAGGGACTTCGCGGCAAGACAGTGGCCAAGGTGCCGGCAGTCTAAACTGCTGACGCCCGCGCGACAACAACGACTATGGTGATGTTGATCATCGTCATCATTGGCCATGATGATCAAGGGTTGGGCGGCGCCGGTTTCTTCGAGGGCGCAACTTCCAACCCGACTTCAGTCCCCGGCGGTTGATCCGGTCAGAATCCTGACTGAATCCCGCAGAGTTCTTTGGAGATCAAACCTATGCCTTGGCAGCCTGCCGCGCCGACTTTCCGAGCGCGACCAGAAACATAACACTTTTCCCCACAGCGTGGGGTGAAAAGAAGCTCGTCACATCATCATCAAAGAAGGTAAGCCCGGACGCTCCCAAACCCTGCGCGTAAGCGCCCAGGTAAAGCTTCCCGCCCATGATCGCCGCATCGAGTTGCGCCGCGCGGTAGCCACGGTTGCCGAACTGCTCAAGAACGGGTTTCAAATCGGTGAGAAAAAAAACATCGACACTGGCATCTGCGGGAATCTCCTGGCCTAACCCCAGATGTCCGGCATCCTGACGGAAATCTCCCTCCTTGAGAAGCTCGACCGCTGATCGCTCGCGGTCGAAGAAATAAGCGCCGCTCGGCAAGCCGTCAACGGCATTGACGATCAGATAAAGATCGTTGAGGACCTCGCCTGTAGCATTGGCAAAGTCCGCGGGGACTCCGCGCGTCGCCCGCTCGAGCAGGGTGGAGAGTTCTACAAAAGTGATGGGGACGCGCGCGAATCTGCGCGTTGAACCACGGCGCGAGATCACTTCTTCGAGCGAGCTGGCCGCCGTGGAGTCATCCGCAACCGGCTGGAGCGGAAAGACACGCCCGGAGGGCCGCGTCGATGGCGTCGAGTGTCCAACTGATGCACCATCTGCACGCCAGGCGATAACCTCGTCCGGCGACTCTAAAGACGAGGCCCGGTGCATCGCCCTGATGGCCGGGTAATCAACTTCGGTCCGAGAAAGTGGCGTGGTCTCCAGTTCAAGAGAACTCATTTCCGGGGCCGGGGTCGGCGCCGCCGCGGGAGTGTGCCCCAGTGGGATAAGCGTCAATGCCGCTTCCCTCGTCGTGTCCAGACCCAATAGCTGGCTCACCACAGAGTCGACGAAACCGACCACCACGCGGGCAGGAACCTCACGACTCACTGCAGCAGCCAGGAGATTAGCCAGCAGGGTACCGTTATCCCAGAAGCAGTGCCGATACGTGCGTGATTGATACTTCCAGGCGTTGCGCCAGAAAGTCGAAACGCACAGGAGAGTCGCGGGAGCATGGCGCACCGCCGGCTCGCCGCCCGTCGCTTCGATTAGCACAGCGCGGTAGTCTCCCGCGCGCAGCTTGCGCAGGGAAAAGTCGTGCGGCCCGAAGTGGTAGACGCCCGCGGCCAAATCCGGCAAATCGCCGCAGGCCAGATACAGATCAATGTGATAAAGCGCGCCGGTGCAAGCTGCGGCGCGAAACAACATTTCGCCGCCGGGGTATGGTCTCCGCTTCGTAATGCCCGCAGATAGGTATAAAAGCTCGGCCAGGCGCTGAAGATCGGGAAGCTCCGGCGTGGCGCCCGCCGCTGGAGCGGCAATCGTCTCTAACGCTTTCCTTCCAGAGGAAGAAAGTTTGCGCGGTAGCGCAATCGGCTCCAGGCCTGAATAGATCTTGAAGGGAAGAGGTTGGTTGTCCCAATCGAGAAAGTGCCGGTTTTGCCGGATACTCTCGTAGGAGTGCTTGGTGGCGTCGTGGTAATTCCACGCCGCTTTGAGATCGCGGTTCTCGGACACAATGCCCTCTCAAATCTCCAGCAGCATCCGCGGCGGATCTTCAATGATTTCCTTCACGCGACGCAAGAAGGTGACCGCCTCGCGGCCGTCGACGATCCGATGATCGTAAGTTAACGCCACGTACATCATCGGCCGGATGACTATGTTGCCGTCGCGCGCCACGGGACGGTCCTGGATCGCGTGCATGCCCAAGATCGCGCTCTGAGGCGGATTGATAATGGGTGTGGACAGGAGCGAGCCGTAAATCCCCCCGTTGCTGATCGTAAAGGTTCCTCCTTCCAGGTCGTCGAGAGATAATTTGTTCTCCTGCGCGCGCCGCGCGAAGTCCGCGATCGCCGTTTCGACCTCGGCAAAGCTCATGCGATCGGCGCCACGCAGCACGGGTACGACCAAGCCTTTGCCGCTGCCTACCGCCACGCCGATGTCATAGTAATTCTTGTACACGACGTCATGGCCACGCACCTCGGCGTTGACTTGAGGCACGAGCTTGAGAGCCTCGACCGAAGCCTTGACGAAAAACGACATGAATCCCAATCGGATGCCGTACTTCTCTTGGAAAGGGTCGCGGTACTGCCGCCGCAGGGCGGCGACTTCGGACATGTCGATCTCATTGAAGGTCGTGAGCAGCGCGGCCTGCTGCTGCGCCGCGACCAGCCGCTCGGCGATGCGCCGCCGCAACGGATTCAGGGGAATCACCTCTTCGCGGTGATCTTCAGTGACGTCCCTGACGATTTTAGGGGAAACGGGGGGAGCGGGTCGTGCCTCTTCGCGCACCGGCCGCTCTTTATCCCTGGGGGCGATCTCGCGCACCGGCGCTGGTTCTGTTTCCTTTTCGGTTGCTTCGATTTCTTTTTCCGCGCGCGCCGCACCGCCCTTCGGCCCCTTTTGCGACGGAGATTTTTCCGCGGTTTCAGCCTGCGCTTCGATGTGCCCGATCACCTCGCCGACCGCCGCCCTTTCTCCCTGTCCCTTGAGGATCTTGGTGAGAATCCCCTCAGCGGGCGCGGCCAACTCCAGGGTGACTTTGTCGGTTTCGATCACCGCCAGGTTCTCGTCCCTCGCCACCGAATCGCCTTCGGACTTCAGCCACTCGCTGATCTCTACCTCGGTAATTGATTCACCGACTTCTGGAACTTTCAAATCAACTGCCATGGCCGCTTTGTCCTTCCGGTTGGATGGCTGCAAAGGCTGTCTTCAGTAAACGCTCCTGCTCGCGCTTATGGCTGCTTGCCGAGCCTGTGGCCGGGCTGGCGGACTCCGGCCGGGAGACGCACCCCCAAGGGAATCTCGCAAAAAGCCGCTCTCCCAAGCACGCCCGTAAATAGTGCCAAGCTCCCATATTTTCCGGCTCTTCTTGCACCCAAACGGCGCGCGTTCCCTCGGGATAAGAAGCGAGCGCTGACCGGAGATCGTCTTCGGGAAGAGGATAGAGTTGCTCCAAACGCATAATGCCGACGTCATTTTTTTTCAGGTCCGCGCGTTTCTTAAACAGTTCGTAGTAAACTTTGCCGCTGCAAAGGAGCACGCCTTTCGCATCCCCGCGCAGATCCGGATTCGAATCTGCAATCACGCGGTGGAACTTGCCCGCCGCGCATTCCTCCAGATTGGACACGACGAGCGGATGCCGCAGCAAACTTTTCGGCGTGAGCACAATCAGGGGCTTGCGCCAAAGCCGTAGAACCTGGCGCCTGAGGACATGGAAATACTGGGCCGGGGTCGTCGGATAGACGACCTGGAGATTGTCCTTTGCTCCGAGTTGAAAAAAGCGTTCAAAGCGCGCGCTCGAATGTTCCGGTCCCATGCCCTCCAAGCCGTGCGGCAATAGCAGAACCAGACCGCTCAGCCGCCGCCACTTATTTTCAGCGCTGGCGATAAACTGGTCTACAATGACCTGAGCCGCGTTCACGAAATCGCCGAACTGCGCTTCCCACAGCACAAGCCCGTCCGGACAACCAATGCTATACCCGTATTCGAAGCCCACCACTCCAACCTCAGACAGCGGGCTGTTGTAAATCTCCACCGGGGCTTGATCGGGAGCAAGGTTCTGCAGCGGCACGTACTTGTTCCCATTTTCGAAATCGTGCAACACGGCATGTCTTTGACTGAATGTCCCGCGCGCAGTGTCTTGTCCCGTCAGGCGCACGCGCACTCCGGCCGTTGCCAGGCTGGCGAACGCGAGGGCTTCAGCTGCCGACCAATCGAGCGGCGCTTTGCCGCGCGCCATATCGATGCGCGCTTTAAAGGCGCGCTTGAGTTTGGGGTGAAGATGAAAACTTTCCGGCACGCGGGTGAGCGCTTCTAACAAGGCTGTCAGGCGCTCCCGCTCCATTCCGGTTTCGCTGTCTCCCGCATCCTTCTCCGGCCCGCCGCGGTAGCCTTTCCAGACCCCGCCGAGCGTGTCCGCGCCGCGTGCCGGCTCCCGGCGCGCCACCGAAAGCTCCGTTTCCAGGTCGGCACGCCGCCGCGCGGCGATTTCGTCGGCTTCCGCACGCGTCAATTCCTTCAGCTCCAGCAGGTGCTCGAGGTATCCGTCCCGCACCGACATACGCTGCTCGATGGCCCGGTACATCAACGGTTGCGTAAAGCTCGGCTCGTCCGTCTCGTTGTGGCCGCGCCGGCGGTAGCAATACATGTCGATGACCGCGTCGCGCTTGAACTCGCGTCTGAAGTCCATCGCCAGGCGCACGGCCTGCGCCACCGCTTCCGGGTCTTCGCCGTTGACGTGGAAAATCGGTATTTGCAGCATCTTGGCGACATCGGTGGCATAGACGCTGGACCGGCCCTCGTCGGAATCGGTGGTAAAACCGATCTGGTTGTTGACGATGACATGAAGCGTTCCACCGGTCGTGTAAGCTTCAAGCTGGCTCAGATTGAGGGTTTCCTGAACCACTCCCTCGCCGGCAAAAGACGCATCGCCATGAATGAGCACAACCATCCCGCGCGCGTGCTGCGAATCGCCCAGGCGGTCCTGCTTGGCGCGCATCCGCCCGAGCGCCACGGGATTCACGAACTCCAGATGGCTCGGGTTGAACATCAAGGCCAAGTATATTTCCCCTCCCTGCGCCGTTTTGTGGCTGTGGGAGTAACCGAGATGATACTTGACATCGCCGCCAGAGCCGTAGAACTCGGGGTCTTTGTCTTCGAACTCGCGAAAGATCTGGCGCGGACTTTTGCCGATGATATTGGCGAGCACGTTAAGGCGACCTCGATGAGCCATTCCGAAAACAATTTCTTCGATGCCGTGCTCCGCGGCGCGCTCAATCGCCAAGTCGAGCAACGGGATCAGGCTTTCTCCGCCTTCAAGCGAAAAACTCTTGGCGCCGATAAATTTTTTCTGGATGAACTCCTCAAAGATCACCGCATCCGTAAGCTTGGTAAGAATGCGAATCTGCTCCGCCCGCGTCAACTGGAGCCGGTTTTGTGCCCCTTCCATGCGCCTCTGCAACCACTCGCGCGTGGCAAGGTCGTCGATATGCATGAACTGGACGCCGATCGAGCGACAGTAAGTGTTCTTCAGGCGCTCAAGGATCTCACGCAGGCGCAGCACGCATCCCGGATCGAGAGTCTCGCAAGAAAACCGCCGGTCCAGATCGGCCGTGGAAAACCCGTAGAACTCCAAGCGCAATTCCGGCGGTTCGGGAGGCGCACGTCCAAGCGGGTCCACCTGCGCGACAATAGTGCCGCGCACGCGGTAATTGCGAATGAGCTGGCTGACGCGGTCCTGCAGCGCGGCGCTCTGCGCGTCCACGTGGCCTGCCGCGCTAGCGCCATTCGCCGGATTAAAAATGCTTGCCGGGTGAAACGAAGGGCCCAAAGTAGCCGGCGCAACCCCGTCCTTCCCCATTTGCTCAAAGTAGTTGCGCCATTCCCGCGTTACGGCATCGGGATCGCGCAGATAATCGAGGTACAGGCTTTCAACAAACGCGAGGTTCGAGGTGTTAGGTAACCGTTCCATCGCGATTTATTCTATCACTCAACCCTCGCTCGACAAGATCCTCGTTAACGGTGGGATTATTTTTTTGTCGCCGGCGCTCGCGGCTGGGCGCTGCCGGCAAGAAGCCCTAGGGACGGGGGAAGTCCCAAACCCGCCCCGCGAACATGCGGCCTGGAACCGCAATGTTCGAAAGAGGGTAACCCTGGCCTTAACCGTGGGGCCTAAAAGCGGAGCCTTTCAACCCTCCTTGCGCGGGCGCTACATCAAGGCTCGATCTCTATGATGCGCCGGAGCTTTTGGGCATTGATGATGACGCGACGTCGGTCTCTCGAAATGACTTTCTCACGATCAAACTCATTGAGGTGTTCCGTAACCTGCTGCCGCGACGCGCCTACAATATCCGCCAACGCTTCATGGCTGATGTTGAGCGCGATGATCGTTCCGCGCGCGTCCGTGGCGCCGAAGCGATCCGCCAGGTTCATTAGCTCGAGGGCAAGACGCTTGCGCAGGCCTAATCCGATGCCTTTGATGCAGTGGATGTAGGTCTTTCTTCCCGAATGCATGGTGGCCGTGTACCACTTGAGGAAAGTTGGAAAAGAGACGCCTAACAGTATTTCAACAAATGCCTGTGGCTTAATGGACCCCACGGTGCAATTTTCGAACGCATCGCACCTAAACGGGTGGCGCGCTTTGGGAGTCAGGGAATCGATCCCGAAAAATTCGCCTCTGGGGAGAAGGCTCACAATGGTCAGCCTTTCATGGCTATTGAGATAGGAAACCCTGACGACGCCGGAAATCAAGATGTAGACGAGCCTGGCCTCTTCGTCTTGATCGAAAACGATTTCGTTCTTTTTCAAATGCCTTATGGTCAAGCTGGCAGCGAGCTTTTCTATCTGCGAAGCCGGAAATGCCGACAGGTCCTTGAGTTGCTGCAAGGCTTTGACGCTGATGCCATTCATAAACAGAAGTCGCCGGTCTATTGACTGCGCTTAGTCGCTTATTTCCAAATCTTTGATTTCATCGAGCGATCGTCCAATATGCCGATTC
>JBOHVR010000680.1:0-5476 GCA_050735755.1 Binatia bacterium | reverse complement strand
GGATAGACTCCGTGAAGGATCTGAAAGGCGTTAAAGATTCTTCGCCTTCGGCTCAGAATGACATTACTTAGTTAACGGATTTCTAAGACACCACACTAGGTTCTGCTTAAAAACCCCTTCGAGAGCCTCAGCATGGCGGAGTATTGTCAATGTTCTCCGTTCGCCCTGAGCTTCGTTGAGGGGTGACCGGGCTTTTTTAGACCATTCATTCCGCCAGGCCGACTTTTTTAGATCTACCCGTACGCCCAACCCGGGTTCCGATGGGGGGCTCAGGTAACCTTCGTCGATTTCCAAAGTCCTCCGATAGAGGAAGCCCCTTGAGTTTTAAAGGTCTTATCTTGCTTTGCTTTGGACGGCAAGAGTCTATCGCACGCCCAGGAGATCGCGGTATTCCTTGGCGTAGAGACTGTAGTCTTTCACTTCTTGGTCGTACTCGATTTCAAGCAGTTTGATCTGCGCCAGGCGCGGAACCGGTTGCGGGGTGTCCATCCGGCTTGGGATTCGCTTGATCCGGTACAGCAGTTCCTGAGCTTCGGCGGAGAGGATAAAGTCGATAAACAATTTGCCCGCATTAGGACGAGGGGCATTCTTGGGAAGACTCACGCACACAGGGGGCTCCGGGGCCAACGGTTCGATAGCGTGCCAGTCAACCGGCGCCCCGTCCTTTTTTGCTTCCTCGACCCGGTGGACACGCGCCGTTGGAGCGAGCGCGAACTCGCCCGCGGTCAGAAGCTGGGCGATAAGGTTATGTCCGCTGCGCACCTGAGGCTGTTGACGAGACAGCCGGATCATGAAGTCTTTAGCTTTCTCCTTTCCCATTAAGTGACGGAGAAAAACGTACCAGCTCACATCCTCCGCTTCCAGGCCGATCTGTCCTTTCCATCGCGGCTGCAAAATGTCTTCCCATTTCTTCGGCACCGCGTCGGACGATACGAGTTTAGTGTTGTATCCCAACACGCCGAGATTCCATAACACTCCGGTCCAGTATCCTTGCCGGTCCCGCAGAGCCGGTTTGATCTGATTGCGTTCCGGGGAGATGTAGGGCGCGAGATATCCCATGTCCTTCAAGAGCCACGTCTGGAACCACTAATCAGATAGGCATCCGCGAGGTTACGTCCCGCGCGAATTTCCGTAACGATGCGTTGAAGCAGTTTCGGGCTGGATAAGCGGTGGCCTTCCACCGGCATCGCTGGGTAACGCTTGCGAAAACGATCGAGAATTTGTTGCGTGTCGTCGATGCCGGTGCTGTGATAGAGGACGAGTTTTTTCTCCTCTTGGGCCTTGGCGACCGACTCCTGTGAAAATGAAGGGCGGCTCGAGAATGGAAACGCCAGGATCAAAGCCGCCAAGCTGGTAAATTTTAGGATGAGCTGCGGTGATAGGTTGCGGACATTCCCGCGGGCTCTGTGTGTCATCACACGTGCAGCGCAAAGCCTAAGAGACCGACCGCTTCGAAACGGCGTCCGGCGTCAATCCGGAACAGTACGGATAAGCCTTCTGGCTGTGCAGCATCTTGCCGCTGGCCATCAGCTCGGCAAAACGAATGGCGACGGCTTTGGTATTGATTACAGGGACGCCTATCTCCGCTTCCAGCTCTTTAGGGTCGACTTCATAAGGAAAGAGGAGGCCTCCGAGAGGAATGATCGCCTGCGCGCCTTGGGCAATCATGTCGCGCGCGAGGTCAATCGCGCGTTCAAGAATCGTGTTGTGCTGCGCGGCCATATCTTGTTCGTAGACGTCTACCGCTTTGATGCCGGCGACAAAGTGTCCCATCCGATAGCTGTCCATAATTCGGTAAACGTAAGGAACGTGACTTTGCAAGGGAACGAGAAAGCCGAAGCGATCACAGAGAGAGCCGGCGAAATGGCACGACGAACGCAGCGCCCCCACCACTGGAATGCGCACGGCCAAGCGGCCGGCTTCAACGCCGGGATCGAACGTGTTGCTTTGAACCACAGCGTCAAAACCGGCGCGTTCCGCCTCAATAATCT
Source organism: Binatia bacterium (assembly GCA_050735755.1). Taxonomy (GTDB): domain Bacteria; phylum Desulfobacterota; class Binatia; order UBA9968; family UBA9968; genus DATMAM01. Next base: position 3,485 of record JBOHVR010000680.1, on the reverse strand, counting down.
TTTTTACCAAAGCCGGTGTTTCCAGAACATGGTGCAGGCCCGAGAGATTTTTTTTCTCTTCCAAGTGGCGCAAGACCTCGCCGCTGCCCAAGTCGTCGGGGTAGTGATACTCGACCTTCGTGCCCGGGGAGGCGTAGTCGTTGAGCATCTTGACAATGCGCTCATCGTCCCCGGGTCCTTTCCCGCGCTTAAACGTGTGGCTGAGAAACATGATCTTCATGGTTCTTTCCGTCAGAACAAGTGAGTCTTAGAGACAAATGGAGTCATGAAGTGCTGGAACCATGCAAGGCATCGCAAATAGTCCGCAACCCGAGCGCTCCAATGATTGTGTGATTCAAAATGAACGCTACGGTTAGGGAATCCGCCGTTTACTTGCCCGCCCGCGGAAACCCGTAGGCTTCGACGATCTTCTTTTCGTACTCGCCCATTTTGGTGTAGTGATCCCAGTCCAGAACCGATAACTTCAAACCCTTCGTGAGCTTTTCCTGGACGGATCCAGCGGTGAGGAGAGAAGCCCCGTAAGGCTCGTGCTTGTCAAGGATCGCCTGACCTTCGGCCGAGACCACAAACTCCAGCCATAACAGGGCAGCGTGGGGATTGGCAGAAGCGCCAAGAATGGCCTGGGCTTCATTGAGGCGAGTCGGCACCGGCTCTATGATCTTGTACGCCAGGGTCTTCGTCGGGTCCTTATCTACGGCTTCCATCACGGTTCCGAGATTCGGCCCAAAGAGAATAGGGCGTTCTCCAGACAGCACCAAGGGCATGGCGCGTGAGTTCCCGCGCACCCAAACCGGGTTCTGCGCTCCGAGCTTGCGCGCATAATCTATTGTTTTCTCCAGCCCCCAAGCCGGTACGAGCGCGGCGAGATCCTTGGGGCGAATGTCAAGCATGAATTTCTTTTCTTTGAACTCTTCTCTCAAAAATCCTTCCCAGCTGCTGGGTATTTTCTCCGTCGGCCAGAGCTGCTTATTGTAGGCCACCACCTGAAGATCACTGGCAACGACAATGACATGGCGATTGACGGGATCAATCATTTTTGCCGGGATTTGCACCACGCCCTGTTGCGCCATGCCTAGAAGATCGAACTTCTTTTGATAGGGCAGGTAATCGTTGTAGTGGTCAAAGGCCAGGTAGTTCACGTCCCAATTTTTGGCTACTCCTGCCTTCATCTCTTGGATCATGCGCACGTACACTTCCATGCCGTTGATTTCTTCTGCGCGGGCGTTGATGAATGGATATTTTTTCTTAAATGCCTCGGATAACGCGTTCAGGCCTGCTTTGTCGAGAGAACCGAGGACGCGGAGATTGCCTTCCTTTTTCGCATTGGCGACGATTTCGTCCTTGCTGGCGAGAAAAATATACCCCTTAGCCTCAGCTTCCTGCTTTGCTTTCATCACAGCAGGACTTGCGGCGCCGGCTAAAAGATTTGAGCTTGACCACGCACTTCCGAGTAGCGTTACCGCGCAAAACAAAACCGCTTTCCTAAACTTAGCCGTGTTCATGAATACCTCCGTTTCTTTTGCCCGCCGCGGTTTTTTCTTTGCGCGCCGCGGTTTTAGATCCCAATGTTATAGAGTTTGAGCGCGTTTTCGCGCCCCACTTTCCGCTTCACAACGGGATCGATGCCCGCGAAGTTGCGGTCCACGGTTTCCTTGGAATAGGGAAACGTTGTAACCCCGTGCGGGTAATCGCTAGCCCAAAGATAATTGTCAATGCCGTAAACCGGCGTTGTCAGCACTCCCGCGCGGTCGTCCTGAAAAGTGAAGCAAACGTTGCGCTTAAAGTATTCGCTGGGAGGCAGCTTGTTGATATTCCGATCCGCGTCATAGGTACTTTCCCGCGCGAACCAATAATCGATCTGTTGCACCAGGTTGGCGACCCAACCCACGTCATACTCGGCGCAAACGACCTTGAGCTTTGGGTAACGGTCGAATACGCCGGAAAAAATCACGTTGCCCAAGAACTGTTGGGCGGGCATTTGTCGATTGCCCAGGCCGGCGATCCGCTTCCAAGGGTCTTCTTGTCTGGGCCCTTCAAAGTGCGTGCGCGCCTCGCCCTGAGTGATGCTGGTGTGGACGTTGATGACGACGCCGGTTTCCTCTGCCGCGGCCCACAACGGTTCGTAGACCGGCTCGTAGTAGCCGCTGTCTTTGATCCGCGTGGGGAGCTGGATCGTGCGAAAGCCCATCCTGGCATAGTGATGAATGTCCTCGACAGCGTGTTTGACGTCGATAATAGGGATCAGCGCGATCCCGATCAGCCGCGTTGGATTATAGCTGCAGAACTCGTGCAGCCAGTCGTTGTACGAATGAAAAATCGCGCGCTGAAACGGTTCGTCCGTTAGAGCGTAGAAGAAGCGACAGGGACTGGGAAAAAGGACCTCGGCTTCGATTCCGTCCTTATCTTGATCTTTGAGCCTAGCGGCGGGGTCCCACCCGCCACGATAGTCTTCGAAACGAAAGGTCTCGTTGAAGCGAATGGTTTCGAAGTGCTTTTCTTGCTCCACCTCGGAAATTCCTTGATCTTTGCCTACGGCGAGACCTTTCGAGTAATGGGAAACGCCGATCGGGGGGAGTCCTTCGCAGAGGAGCCACGTTCCTTTCGGCACGTCCGGAGGGTCCTTGACTACTTTGGGCGCCCGGTCCCCGTATTGTTTCTGAACCCGCACCCACGCTGCGGGCGGTTCATTGACATGGCCATCACAAGAAATCATCTTAAAATCCGGCATGGGTTGTCTGCTCCTCCTTGGAAGATAATCTGGTCAAACCTTACCTGAAACAGGCAGGTGTTAGCAAGCGTCTAGACGCGGACGATGCCGGCGCCGTCGCTTTGTTGAATGCGACTGCCGAAGGGTTCAGAGAGACGCGCGATGCGCTCGAGAATCTTTTTTCCCACTTCCGCATCCGCGAGAACCGGACGGCCACGTTGGGACCGCGGGCGGCCGAAGCCCAAATCTACCGGGTAGAGCTTGATTTGACGCAAGGCTCGGTTTTCAAACTCGCACACCGCGACGGCGGTTTGCAAAGACTCCGGCGTGGCCGCGTGGCCCTTGGTGTCGTTTTCCGAGCGCTTGTCAAAGAAGTCCGAAGGCGTTCCGTAGGGATCAAGCCCGAAGCGCTCGTACGGGTTGGCCGGAATGTGACGTAAGGTATCGTTCTGAAAAATCAAATTGCCCAAGCTGTGAAAGATGGGTTTGCCGTGATAGATCTCCACGCCCATAAAGACGTGGGGGCCATGGCAGGCAAAGATGTCCGTTCCGGCATCGATGCACTGATGAGCAAAATCGACGACGAATTCGGGCTGCTCTTCAATATCGACCCGGCGATTTGCGGTGAGCCAGCTTCGGCCGATCATGTCTTGGTTGTGCAGGCTCATGATTACCCAGTCTGCCTGCCGCCGCGCCTCGCGGATCTGGCGTAGATTCTCCTCGACATCTTGGGCATTGGATTTTGTGCGAATATCAAAATTCTCGCCCAGTAGATAGC
>JBOHVR010000679.1:0-8287 GCA_050735755.1 Binatia bacterium | reverse complement strand
GATACTTTCCGCGGTGAGAGAGCCCTTCGAGGAACTGAGGCGATGACGATAGGCGGCACCGTCAACAAGACCGCCGTCTCGCTTCTCATCCTGTTACTGGCGGCGACGTTCACGTGGAATCTGGGTGACCGCGCTGGCGTATTCATTATCGTTGGAATGTTGGGAGGTCTTGTTGCAGCTCTCGTGACCGTTTTCAAAAAGACCTGGGCTCCGATAACGGCGCCGATCTATGCGGGCCTTGAGGGTCTTGCCCTCGGCGGAATCTCAGTTGTTTTCGAAGCCAACTATCCTGGCATCGTGAGCCAGGCCGTTTTTCTCACCTTCGGCACGCTCGCGGGCCTTCTCATCGCCTATCGATCAGGCTGGATCAAGGCGACGGAAAATTTCAAACTCGGGGTTTTTGCGGCCACCGGCGGGATTTTCTTCATCTATCTCATCAGCTTTGTCCTTGGCTTCTTCGGCGTCGGCATCCCGCTGATTCATGGCAGTGGAACCTTCGGTATTCTCTTCAGCGTTTTCGTTGTCGTCATCGCCGCGCTCAACCTCGTGCTCGACTTCGACTTCATCGAAGAGGGTGCTGAACGCGGCGCGCCGAAGTACATGGAATGGTACACCGCCTTCGGCCTGATGGTCACTCTGATCTGGCTCTACCTGGAAATCCTCCGCCTGTTAGCAAAGCTCCAGCAGCGCCGCTAGCCGATGCTGTTTTTTTGAATCTGGTTCTTCGCGCACGGAAAAGTGACCCGCTCAGATGCCCGCATCTTTTTTGGGTGTGTCGGTGGATTTGTATCCGGGAGCCGGCAGCGCGAAGTATCTGCCGAAGGCCTCGTCTTGAGACGGGATAAATAGGAAAACCCAAACACCTTTTAGCGCTATTCCTTGAAGCACACCCACCGAGTGCCAATAACTGCCTGGAGGGCCGATAATCCATCCCTCCGAGTCTTTCTTACGCAAGGCATGATACAATTGCGGGGTGGACTCAAATCCCCACCGCTTCCAGAATGCTTTCTCATGTCCGGTGATAAACTCCTCAAAACCTACCAAAGACTGGTTCGTGCTGTACCGATACTTTTTTACAGTCCCGATTTCTTGCCCTAGAGCGGAATAAAGAAGCGGACGTTCTTCAACGAACACCCATTTCTCGCGGTCCGCGAAGTTCGGGACCTGAGTCAACTCGTAGCCCGAAGTCATGCTGACGGGACAGAGAGCAGCAACACCTATCAACAACCAAGTCAGTGTCCTACGCATCTGTTTTCAACTCGGCCTGAAGTTTTTCTTAGAACTTCTTGCGGACAAGGCTCCGATCCAGCAGGCGATCGCTCCGCGTTCACTGAAATAGCAATCCGGCAGGCCATCGGGCTTCCAGCAAATATTCGAAGAGTCCCCAGATGAGCAAATAGGCGCAAACCGTCATAAGGAGGGAGGTACTCCACCTCTCCTTGCCTTCAACGACCATGTAGAGAAACACCAGAAGCGGTATAGCGATCACAATTCCGAGGAGCCAGATGCCGAAAGCGCCGCCGACGAACCACGCGAAGAAGAACAGAGTGCGCCGAGTTTCGATATCCTTTTCTACTCTGGCGCTATAGACTTCATCCATCTCGATGCCTCCTGGTGTCCCCCAACGGTCCTCCCAAGCTGTAGCCTCCCGATAAAGTTGTACCAGGCAAAGAACGATTCCTGGGATAGCTGCAACATAGACCGGCATGAGCTTCGCAATGTAAGGCCATTCCCAACCTGACACAGCGGCAGCCAGAAAGATAATCAGAAAAAAGAACGTAAGATTAGCTCTCATCACTAACTCTTGCCGTCACGCCCCCGACAGAAGCGCCAGTTCCCGACCTTGCCTTAAATTGGCCACGCAACGTCAGAACAAAAGACAAAGTGGCAAGAAACAGCAGCACGATCACCGCGGGCCGCGTAAGCCAACTAAACCCATAGGCTGCCATCGATCGGTAGAGATATCTTTCCATCAATTCACCCAAGACCAGTCCGAGAATCATGGCCGGTCTGGGATAACCAAAGCGCCTCATGAAATACCCAAGCACCCCGAAGGCAACTACTACGACGAGATCTAGAGGATCACGGGTTGCGCTGAAGGCACCCATCAGGATGAACAAGAACATTACGGGAACCATGATCGAATAGCGTACCTGGGCCAGCTTTGCGAGCTGCGTCGCTAAAAGAAACCCGATCATAGTCCCGACGATTCCGGAAAGCCCTTGAATCCAGACCACGCTATAGATTAGATCCGCGTTTTTTTTCAACATTTCTGGACCCGGCACAAATCCCCAAGCGAGCAACGCGACGATGAAAAGAGCCGTTGACACCCCTTGCGGAAATCCCAGCAGCAAAGTCGTTACGAGATCGCCTCCGTCTTTGGCGTCGTTGGCGCTCTCGGGAGCAATAACTCCACGTACGTCGCCTTTGCCGAAGTTCTCCCTTCCGTGCTTGGCACTCTGAGCCGCATGCCCGTAAGCGAGCCAGTCCACTACCTGCGAGCCAAGCCCAGGAACAATACCCACCCAAACGCCGACAAAACTGCAGCGCAAGACAAGCAACCATTCGCGCAAAGTATCCTTGACCCCATCGAATAGGCTTCCCTTCAGCGGCGCGGGTTCCTGTTCGACTCCAAGCTTAGTCAAAGCCAGGTCCAGCGCCGAGGGGATGCCAAACATGGCAAGAGCAATGATGCTGATGGCAAACCCATCCAGCAAATATGGCTGGTCAAAGACAAATCGCATGATGCCGCTCTGTGCCTGCTGGCCGACAGTTGCGAGAGACAGACCGAACGCTGCGGCAATCAGTCCCTTAAGAGGCCTGCGCCCAGCTAGCACCGCCACCATACTGAGGCCCCAGAGCATGACTACAAAAAGCTCCGGCGAGCCCATCAGGTAAATCAAAGGCCTGGTGGCAGGAATCGCCAAAGCAAGAGTCAAGGTACCGATTAGGCACCCCATGCCTCCTGCCATAAACGAAGCCCCCAACGCGCGGCGCGCTTCGCCCCGCTTGCCCATCGGGTAGCCGTCTAGTATGGTGGCCTGCGAGCCACCGCCTCCGGGAATTCCGAAAAGGATGGGAAGATAAGCGGCACAAACGGCGCTCACGGAGCTTGCTCCAATGAGAAGAGCGATACCCGTTACCGGCTCCCACTTTATGACCACAGGAAGCAAGATCGCGTAAACGAGCGGCGTGCCCAGTCCTTGCGGCGCGACGGCGGTGAAAGTGCCGATGCTAACTCCCACCAGCATGGCCAATAAGACCTTGAGTTGGAAAATGTTAAGCAAGCCCTTTACCGCTGCATCGAACAGCGCGATCTCCATAAATTCTCCTCCGCCTTTTCATCTGGCGCGGCGGCAATGGCCGGCTCGAACGATTTTGAAATTTGATGTCATCTCGGCGGCAGCGGATCCGGGCCCGCGAGTTTGTTGAAAAGTCCAACCGTCTCCGCATCGCGCGGCAATTCTCGATCGCTCTTTGATTTTCTTCCGGGAAAAGCGGTGAAGGATCGTCGCCTACCAGCTTTTTGTACTCTTTGCTGAATTCCGGATCCTTAAAAGTCTTGCTAATGGCTTGCGTGAGTATTTCGATCCGGTCGGCGGGGGTTCCGGGCGGGGCAAAAAACCGCGACCCCGTGAGGCGCAGATTACGAAACATCGCGATCACCTTGCGCTCTCTCTCGGATTTGGCGAAAGTTTCCAAATCCGGCAGATGACCATACCGCGGATGCTTTAGCTCCTTGGGAACCGCTATCAGCAGGTGCACGTCAACCTGTTGCTTATTCAGCCACTCATCAGCGCCGCATCGCGCTCGGGACTCGAGTACCCGGTAACGAAGTTGGGCTCTTTCAGCGGCGCCACCCAGGCGAAGACCCTGCCGATGTTATAGATCGTGTGTCCCACGGATTGAGCGCCGACGCGCAGCCCGGAGATTGACCGGAGTTTTTCCAGAGTCGTGGCGCCCGCGTCCCGGCGGGTCAAAAAGATATAGTGCGTGGAACTATAGGGCGAGCCGAGAAAGATCAGCTTGTCGAGATCGTACTGAACGCCTTTTTCACCGAGAACCGCGCTCGCCACCATACCGCCACCGGTGTTGCCGATGGTCAATCCATCCGGGGCGGCCGATCCGAAAATATAGTTTGCCGTCTTACGCCCGCCGCCCCCGGGCATGAACTCGTGAACTATCGTGGGGTTGCCGGGGATGTATCTTTGCAGAAAAGGGATCATCGCCCTTACCCGCAGGTCTCCGGACCCGCCGGGATTGCGGCCGTGAATGATCCGTATCGTTTTGCCCTGATAAAAGTCGCTCTGAGCCGATGTCAAAGCAGGCATGAGAAAAAACAGAGCGACTTGCGCGCAGATAAACTTTCGCGCCGACTCCATTATCTTCATTGCAGACCTCCTTTACTGGCGCGCCGGTAAAGGACCCGCGCCTACCAGCTTATTGAAGACTTCGATCACTTCGGGGCCACGGGGAATTTCTCGAATAGCTTTCTCATGGTTTTCCGGCAAGAGAGGCGACGGATCGTCACGCGTTACTTTTTTGTATTCCTTGTGGAATTCAGGATCGAGATAGGTTTTTCGAAAAGCTTCCTGGAGAATAGCGACCCGCTCTGGGGGTATGCCGGGAGGTGCCACGAAAGGCTGGCCGGTAACTCGAAAGGCGCGTTGTAACGAGACTACCTTGCGCGCAAATTCCGATTGCGCCACGCTCTCGAGCTCTGGGAGTTTAAGGAACTGCGGGTGTTTATCTCCTTTCGGGACTTCAATGATCGCATGAAAGTCCACGAGATCTTTTTGCAGCCAATCGGGATTTCGCCTGAGCACGCTGTCGGCGCTCGTCGCGCGGGCGTCGATCTCACCGCGCATGAGGGCTGGATCGAGCTCGGCTCCCCCGTACCCCGTTACAAAGGTCGGATCCTTGAGCCGCAAGATATAAGCAAATAGGCGCCCCTCGTTATAGGTCGAGAATCCAACAGACTGGCCGCCGATTCGAAGTCCGGAGGCGGCACGGAGTTTTTCCAGATTGTTCAGTCCGAGTTCTTTCCTGGTGACAAGAACTGCATGATGACTGCTGAACGGTGAGCCCAAGTAAATGAACTTATCCAAATCATACAATACGCCCTTCGTTCTCAAGACAGCGGCGGCAACCATACCGTTACTCACGTTGCCGATCGTGAGACCATCCGGGTTCGCCGAGGTGAAAAGATGATTCGCTGCCTTGCGGCTCCCGCCTCCGGGCATGTACTCCATCACGATGTTTGGATTCCCGGGGATATACTTCTGCAGAAAAGGAACCACGGTTCTGGCCCGAATGTCGCCCGTGCCGCCCGGGTCGCGGCCTTGAATGATCGTGATAGTTTTGCCCTGGTAGAATGGGGCTTGAGAAAAAACGAGCGTCGGCAACAGAGAAATCCCGAGTGCCGCAATAAGCACAGCTTTCGAGACTGCCATGGCGCACCTCCTTGCCTAAACGTTCAAGGCGTTGAAGCAGTTGAAACGTCCGTTTGAGCGATTGCCGCGCCCCAGGCTCCCAATTTCAACCGGCTATCGCGGCGGTTCTGGCCTTATCGTCATTGAGACTCAGCGTTCCGCTAGACGTTGCACTGGTGTGTTCAGATTTATCTTAAGACCCGAAACTTATGAATTCCCCACTATTAATTGCCCACCAGTAAAAACAGTTGTCCTTCAGGGAACGGCAGGTGAAGAAGGTAATCGAACAGTCCGTAAAAGACGGCCCAGGCGGCCGCACTTAACAGAATGCTGATGGGCCACTTTTCGCCGCCGGCAAATTTAAAATATAGGAAGCTTGCAACTGGGACGGCGATGACAAAGCCCAAGAGCCAGATAGCGAGGAAGAAACCTAGAGTCCACGCGACGATCGACACAGCGCGGCGCCGCATAACGACCGGTTCGAGAGAAAATGCAACCTCTCCAGGATTCGCCGTGCCGGCGTCGCGGCGGAGGGAACTGAAAAGTTCCTGGCCCAAAGCCAAAAGGGCCAAAGCCAGACACGGAATGCCGAGCACCATGGGAAAGAGAGCGGCCCGCTCTTCCATGGGGCGGATCTCAAAAAAAGTCTCGCGCAGCACGTAGATAAACAGCGCCACAAAGAAAAGCGCAAAGAGCGGTCGATAAACCGGACTAATGAGCGTCACCGTGTCGGCCTCCGTTGCCGCTTCAGCAACGGCCGACGGGGGTTTTCTCTTCTCCCGCAAGATTTGGCGGATGGAGTAGACAATCGCTCCGACAATGAAAACGGCAATAATAAGGACTCCCGGGTGCAGGAGCCAGTCGAATCCGTAGGCCCTGGTGGAGATCCAGAAGTTTCTTTCCGTGATGGTTCCCAAAACCAAACCGACGAGCAGAGGAGGCCGCTGCCAATCGAACTGGACCATGAGCCAACCGAGCGCGCCGAAAATCAGCACCATGATCATGTCGCCGAAACTGTTCTTGACGGTGAATCCCCCGAGGTAGATAAGCAGGAGAAGGAAAGGAATAAGCAGAGCTCCCCGGATATTGGTGATCTTTGCCAGTTGCTTGAGAAACAGGAAGCAGGCCGCAACCGTGATGATGTTGGCGACGATAATAATCCATACGAATGAAAAGGTCAGGGTGAGATGCTTGGCGGGATCCAACATGTCTGGGCCCGGCACGATCCCCTGGATGAGGAAGGCGCCAAACAAAATCGCGGTCGAGACACTGCTCGGGATGCCAAAAGCTACGGTGGTGATCAGATCACCGCCACGGGTGGAGTTATTGGCAGCTCCGGGGCCAAGGACTCCTTCGACGGCCCCTTTGCCGAAGCGTTCTTTATCAGGAGAACTCTGAACTGCGTAGGCGTAGGCTACCCACTGGGCTGTGCCCCCCCCCACTCCGGGAAGTATGCCGACATACGCGCCGAGGGCGCTGCACTTGAGAACCAGCCACCAGTGGCGGAAGGTATCTTTCACGCCCTCCATGACACCACCCAGCTTGCCGACTTGCTCCCGGGCAATGCTCGTTCCCTTGATGGCCAAGTCGATAATCTCCGGGATGGCAAACAGTCCTACGGTCACGGCAACGAGAGCGATGCCGTCCCACAAGAAAATCGAAGGTCCTAATCCAAGGATTCCCTCAAAAGTAAAGCGCGGGACGCCCCGAATAGGATCTAGGCCGATGGTGGAAATCATTAGCCCGAGGCCCCCGGCCATGAGACCCTTGACGATGTTCCCGCCGCTCAGCGATCCAACAAAGGTGATAGCCAGAACGGCGAGCATAAAGAATTCAGGAGAACCAATGGAGAGAACCAGCGGTGCGGCAATGGGGATCGCCAACGCCAAGACAAAGGCGCCGAAAATGGCGCCGACCAAGGAGCTCATCAGGGCTGCGCCCAGGGCTCGCCCGGCTTCTCCCTTCTTCGCCATTGGATGACCATCGACAATGGTAGACGCTGTCGTGCCTTCACCCGGGACGCCGAAAAGGATCGAAGTAATATCTCCGGTCGTAGCGGTTACAGCGTTTGACCCCAAGAGAAATGCGAAGGCCGATGTGGGATCCATTTTGTAGATGAATGGGAGCATGAGAGCCAAGGTGGCGGCGCCCCCTAAGCCCGGCAGAATGCCGACCCAGAAACCGATAAAGACCCCCACCAGCATGAAGAAAAACGCCTGCTGGCCTTGGTCGGTAAAAGGCAAGACGTTGATCAGGGCATTATAAAACGCGTCGATGTATTCCATATAACTTCGTTGAGCTACTTTTTCGGCTTCGTGATTAGGAAGTCGAGAAGCTCTTTGGCCCTGGGCGTAACCGCCAGGACTTTGTCCACGTATTTGTCGACTTCTGCCCCTGAGACGTAGGTTATCTGCAACTTGGATTTTTTCGCTTCAGCGATAAACTCGGGGTCCTTCATGGTGTCGGCGAAGCTTTTGCGCAGAAGTTGGAGCCGCTCCTTCGGCGTGCCTGGCGGAACCATAAAGGGGCGCTGAACCGACCGCTATGAACAGCCATAATCCCGCTTTCATGACGCTCCTCCGGTCTATGAGCTTAACCGTCGACAATTTCCGCACCCGCTTATTTTTTTTTCTTGATCATCAAGAAGCTCAGAAGCTCTTTGGCTTTGGGAGTCACCGCGAGGACGTTAGCGACATACTTCTCGATCTCTTCCCCGGAGACGTAAGTCTCGTCGAACTTTGATTTTTTTGCGTCAGCGAGAAACTCAGGGTCCTTCATGGTGTCGGCAAAAGCTTTGCGCAGGAGTTGAAGCCGCTCTTTGGGTGTCCCCGGCGGAACGCTGAAGGGACGCTGAA